>JALOLI010000028.1 GCA_025456165.1 Acidimicrobiia bacterium
GCCGGAGCGCAGGCGCTCCGCCCGGGTCTCCATGGTGGTGGCCTTGCGCGCCATCTTCTCGGTCTTCCCCTTGAAGCGCCGGATGGTGGCCTCCATGTGGGCCAGCTGCTCCTCCTGGTGGCGCCGCTGGCGGCGGCGCTGCTCCCGGCGGCGCTCCCCTTCCTCCAGGTAGTGGGTGTAGGTGCCCCGGTAGTGCTCCAGGCTCCCCTCCTCGAAGGCCAGCACCGAGGTGATGGCCGCGTCGAGCAGAGGCAGGTCGTGGCTCACCACCACCATGGCGCCGCCGTAGCCGCCCAGGTAATCGACCAGCCAGGCCTTGGCGTCGAGGTCCAGGTGGTTGGTCGGCTCGTCGAGGAGCAGGGCGTCGGTCTCGGCGAAGAGCACCCGGGCCAGTTCCACCCGCCGCCGCTGCCCGCCCGACATCGTGGCCACGGGCTGGGCCATCTCGGCCTCCCCGATGCCCACGGCGGCGGCGAAGCGGCGCGCCTCCGCCTCGGCCCGATACCCGCCGGCGACCTCGAACTCCGCCTCGAGGCGGGCGAAGCGGCGGATGGCCCGGTCCCGCTCGGCACCGGTCGTGACCCCCATGCGCCGCCGGGTCTCCTCCATCTGGCGCTGCAGCAACCCGATGCGGCGTACCGAGAGGATGCGCTCCAGGGCGGTTGCCCGCGGGTGCTCCAGTTCGGGGAGCGCAGCCTCCTGCGAGAGATAGCCGATCACCCCGGAGGAGGCAACTGTGCCCGCGGCCGGCGCCCGAAACCCGGCCAGGGTGCGCAGCAGCGTCGTCTTGCCCGCACCGTTGCGGCCGACGAGGCCGACCTTGTCCCCCGGGTACAGGGCCAGGTCGGCCTCCTGGACCAGGGCCCGGCCGCCCGCTTCGACGGCCAGCCCCTTGGCAATGATCATGGCCCCGTCACAGCGGTAGCTTCACGTCCAGCTTCACGACCTCACACACGACGTCCTCGCCGCTGAAGCAGGTGTCCACGCCCAGGCCGCCGCGCAGCAGGTCGGTGCCTTCGGCGCCTACCAGCTTGTCGTCGCCCGGGCCGCCGCTGAGGGTGTCGTCCCCGAAGAAGCCGGCGATCGTGTCCGCGCCGTCTCCCCCGTAGAGCCGGTCGGCACCGTCGCCGCCGTAGATGAGGTCGTTGCCGGCGTCGCCGAAGGCCACGTCGTTTCCGGTGTAGCCGAACAGCAGATCGTTTCCGGCGCCGCCGAAGAGACGATCCCTCCCCGAGTCGCCTCCCAGGATGTCGTTGCCCAGGCCGCCCAGGATGGAGTCGCTGCCGTCGCCGCCGGACACCGTGTCGGACCCGGCGCCGGCATCGACCCAGTCGTCCCCCGGGCCGGCACAGATGAGGTCGGCGCCGCCGAGGCCGTAGATGGTGTCGGCGCCCGACCGGGCCACGATCACATCGTCGCCCTCGGTGCCCCGGAGGATGTCATCGTGGGCGGTGCCCAGCAGGGTGGGCTCCCGGCCGCCGCAAGCCGGCAGGGGGTTATCCGCCATGATGCCCCCCACCCACTCCGTGTAGGTGGCGGTGCGGGTATAGATGCCCGGGAAACCCGGCAGGGCGCAACCCTCGCCGGTGGAGACGATGCCCACGTGCAGGTAGCCGCCGCCGGTATCCACGAACAGCGGACCGCCGCTGTCGCCGTAGCAGGAGTCGATGCCCCCCTCGATCAGGTCGCCGGCGCAGATCTGGTCGGGCAAGATGAAGTCGCTGCCGTAGGCCGCGGCGCAGTCGGCATCCGAAACGATGGGCACCTGCACCTCGCGCAGCGTGTCGGGGTACTGGGGCGTCCCCGGCGGGTTCCCGTCGGTGGCCCCCCAGCCGATCACCGTGGCCTGGTCCCCCGGCTCGAACCAGGCGGCGTCGGCGGCAGCGGCAAGCGGCAGGGGTGACCCCGCCGTAGCGGCGCGCTCGAGGCGCAGCAGGGCGAGGTCGTTGGCCAGCGTGGCGTTGTCGTATCCGGGGTGGCGGAAGATGTCGGCCACCCCGATGCGCTCCCCATCGGTGCCGAAGCGCAGATCGTGGCGCCCCACCAGCACATCCACCTCCCAGGCCTGGTTGGCCGCGGCGAAGGAGACGCAGTGGCCGGCGGTGAGCACCCACCACTCGTCGATCAGGGTGCCGCCGCAGAACTGGCCCCAGTAGGTATCCGGCTCCGAGGCGAACACCAGGGCGACTATGAAGGGGTACTTGCCGGGAGGATCCACCTCGATGCCGCCGACGATCCGGGGATCGGTGGCCTCATCGACCGCGGGCGCCCCCTCCGGTTCCTCCGCCGAGACGGCGGCAGCGAGGACGACGACCAGGGCGAGGGCCAGCAGGATCACGGCCCGGAGATGGGGGTATCGGTTCATGGCCCTACGGTAGCAATGCCCCGCGGCCGCTCTCCCGGGGCCGGTGGCCGGCGCCCGGGCTCGGCGGCCCCGGGCCCTTCCCCGGCCGGACCGGGTTTATGCCAGGTTTAGGTGTGTTGTGTTCTACTGCATTTGCCCATCCCCGGAGGACCGTCACGACGCCGGGGCGTCGACAACCTAGGGCGCTGACCCAGCAGGCCAAGTGGCAGCGCCGGCGAACCCGCCGCCTCAGGGCGGCGGTTTCGCGTCCGGCCCGCTCAGGGGGTACGGCCCTCCAGCCGGTCGCGCAGCAGCGTTGGGGTCAGGTCGGCCCGCACCGAGTCGATGGTTTCCACCGTCAGGCTGGCGGCCGCCATCCCCCACTCCATGGGGTGCCGGGTCCCGCCCGGCCGGGAGAGCCCGTACAAGTACCCGGCGATCTGGGCGTCGCCGGCTCCGGTCACGTCCACCACCGCCCGGGTGCCCAGCGGCGGGATCTGCCGCGGCCCGGCGGCCTCGTCGAGATAGGCGCCCCGCGAACCGAGGGAGACGATCACCGCCTGCGGCCCCCGGCGCCGGATGGCGGCCGCAGCAGCTGCTACCGAGGCATCCGCCCCGGGAGAGAATCCGGCGAGTACGAGGGCTTCGGCCCGATCGGGGAACACGGCGTCGAGGCGGCCCAGGACCGCGGTCAGGCGGCCTGCCTTGGGAACGGACACCGGGTCGGCCAGCACCAAGGCCTTGCCGGCATACGGCATCAGCCGGGACAGCGTCGGCCCCGGCAGGTTGGCATCCACCACCCAGGCATCGAACCCGCCGAGTGACCGGCCCACCCCGTCGGCCCACGACGGATCGAGTGCCTCGTAGACCTCCATGTCGGCCGCGGCCACGATCAGGCGGCCGTCCCGGTCGAGCACCGCCAGGTAGGAGGCGGTGGGCGGCCCGGCAGAGCGCAGCACGCCCGCGGTGTCCACCGAAGCGGCATGGAGCTCCCCCAGCAAGGTCCGACCAGCGGCGTCGTCGCCGATGATCGAGAAGAGGCTCACCGGCAGGCCGAGGCGGCCCAGGTTCCGGGCGACGTTGCCCGCCACGCCTCCCGGGGTGCGCACCACGCGAGCCGGGTTCGAAGTCCCGGAGCGCGTCTCCCCAACGAGCCGCGCTTTGACGTCGACGTGAGCCGCCCCGATGCAGGCGACCTTCATCCGTCCTCCCCTCGAGGCCGCGCCACCCTGCTCTCCCCAACCCTAATCGCCGCGTCCCCGGGACGGCCGTGTTAGTCCCCATTAACATGGCAGCCGCGCCATCGTGAGGAGTGCCATGGGCGGCTACCGCCAGGCCCACGCTCGTTCGCTCGCCGACCCCGCCGGCTTCTGGGGCGGAGCAGCGGCCGCCATCGATTGGGATCGCCCTTTCGACCGGGTGCTGGATGACTCCAACCCCCCCTTCTACCGGTGGTTCCCCGGCGGCCGGCTCAATACCTGCCACAACGCGGTGGATCGTCACGTGGCCGCCGGCCGCGGCGAGCAGCTCGCTCTCATCTACGACAGCCCGGTGACCGGCACGCTGCGGCGCTTCACCTACCGGGAGCTGCGAGACGAGATCGCCCGGGTGGCCGGGGGCCTGCGCTCCCTGGGAGTGGAGCAGGGCGACCGGGTGATCGTCTACATGCCGATGATCCCCGAGGCGGTGGTGTCGATGCTGGCCTGCGCCCGTATCGGGGCCATCCACTCGGTCGTTTTCGGCGGGTTCGCCGCCAACGAGCTGGCCACCCGCGTCGACGATGCCAAGCCGCGGGTGATCCTCTCCGCCTCCTGCGGGCTGGAGGCCGCCCGGGTGATCCCCTACAAGCCGCTGTTGGACCGGGCCCTGGAGCTGGCCGCCCACCGCCCGGAGCATTGCGTCATCCGGCAGCGTCCGCAGGCCGAGGCGACCCTCGTCGCCGGCCGGGACCTGGATTGGGACGAGGTGATGGCCGCGGCGGCCCCGGCGCCGTGCGTCCCGGTGGCGGCCACCGATCCCCTCTACATCCTCTACACCTCGGGCACCACGGGGATTCCCAAAGGGGTGGTGCGGGACAACGGCGGGCACGCGGTGGCCCTGCGCTGGAGCATGGAGAACATCTACGCGGTGGCTCCCGGCGAGGTCTACTGGGCCGCCTCCGATGTGGGCTGGGTGGTAGGCCACTCCTACATCGTCTACGCCCCCCTCCTGCACGGCTGCACCACCATCCTCTACGAAGGCAAGCCGGTGGGCACGCCCGACGCCGGGGCCTTCTGGCGGGTCGCCGCCGACCACGGGGTGAGCGTGATGTTCACCGCCCCCACCGCCCTGCGGGCCATCAAGCAGCAGGACCCCCGCGGCGAACTGGTCGGCCGCTACGACCTGAGCCGGTTCCGCACCCTGTTCCTGGCCGGGGAGCGCTGCGACCCCGACACCCTGCACTGGGCCGAAGACACGCTGGGCGTCCCGGTGATCGACCACTGGTGGCAGACCGAGACGGGATGGGCCATCGGGGCCAACTGCCTCGGGATCGAGGCCCTGCCGGTCAAACCCGGCTCCGCTGGGGTCCCGGCCCCCGGCTACGACGTGCAGGTCCTCGACGCCGGAGGCGCCGAACTGGCCGCCGGGCAGATCGGCACCATCGCCATCCGCCTCCCGCTGCCCCCCGGCAACCTGCCCACCCTGTGGCAGAACGATGCCGGCTTCGTCTCCTCCTACCTGGAGCGCTACCCCGGCTACTACCTCACCGGCGACGCCGGCTATCGCGACCCCGACGGCTACCTGTGGATCATGTCGCGCATCGACGACATCATCAACGTTGCCGGCCACCGCCTCTCCACCGGCGGCATGGAAGAGGTCCTCGCCTCCCACCCCGACGTGGCCGAATGCGCCGTGATCGGCGTAGCCGACCGCCTCAAAGGCCAGGTGCCGGTCGGCTTCGTCGTCCTCAAGCAAGGCGTCGACCGCCCCGAGGCCGAGATCGTGACCGAACTGGTGGCCCTGGTGCGGGACCGCATCGGCCCCGTCGCCGCCTTCAAGCAGGCGACGGTGGTCGCCCGCCTCCCCAAGACGCGTTCGGGGAAGATCCTGCGCGGCACCATGCGCCAGATCGCCGACGGCGAGGAATGGCGCCTGCCCGCCACCATCGACGACCCGGCCACCCTCGACGAGATCGGCCGGGCCCTCCAATCGCTCGGCTTCGCCGAAGCCCCGGCGCCGGAGGCCCGGCCGTGAGCCCCGCCCCGGCCGCCCCCAACGCCAAGCGCCGGCCCGACCGGCGGGCCCGCATCCTGGCGGCGGCCATGGACTTGTTCCACAGCAAGGGCTTCCACGCCACCGGCATGGACGAGATTGGGGCCGCCGCCGGCATCACCGGGCCCGGCATCTACCGCCACTTCGAGAGCAAGGAGAAGATCCTCGCCACCGGCGTCCGCGAGGCGGTGGGCGGGTGGCTGGAACGCAACCGGGCCATCCTGGCGCTCCCGGAGCCCCCGGAAGCCGTCCTCGACGGGCTCATCGCCAACTTCGCGAGGGGCCTCATCGCCGACCGCTTCGTATCGGTGATCATCATGCGGGAGCGCCACGCCCTCGAGCCCGACACCCGGCGCTGGGTGGACCGGGCCGAGCGCGACCACATCGAGGCCTGGGTCCTGGCCCTGCGCCGGCTGCGCCCCGACCTCCCCGAGCGCGAGGCCCGGCTGATGGTCCACGCCGGCCTCTGGATGTGCCTCTGCGTCGCCTACTACCAGAGCGGCGTCGAGCCCGAGCGCGAGGCGGAGGTGCTCACCTCCATGGTGCGCGCCGCCCTGCTCGGCGAGGGGCCGGTCAACGCAGGGTGATCACGGCGCCGGCCAGGACGGGGGTGCCCCGTTCCTGGTTGGCCGCAGCCAGATGGATGGCGCCGCCGCGACGCCACATGGAGGTCACGATCGTGTCGCCCGGCACCACGGTCCCGGCGAAGCGGGCCCGGAACGAGGCCACCGCCGTGGTGTCCCCGCCGAGCATGCCGTCCACCACCGCCTTGCAGGCGATGCCGTAGGAGCACAGGCCGTGGAGGATGGGCCGCTCGAAGCCGCCGGCGGCGGCAAAGGCCGGGTCGGCATGCAGGGGGTTCCTGTCCCCGAGGAGCCGGTAGAGGAGGGCCTGCTGCGGCAGGGTGGGCGACGCCACCACCAGGTCGGGGGCCGCATCGGGCGGCGGCTCCCCTCCCCTGGGCCCCGGATCGCCGCCGAAGCCGCCCTCGCCGCGCAGGAACAGGGAGAACCGGTTGCGGAACAAGGGCTCGCCGGCGGCCCCGGTGGTATCGACCTCGATGACGAGCAACGCCGCCTTGCCCTTGTCGTACACCGCGGCCACCCGCCCCACGCTGCGCGCCGCGGCCGCCGTCGGCACCCGCGGGACCAGCACCTCGATCTCCTGCTCCCCGTGGAGCAGCAGCATCGGGTTGAAGGAAAGGCCGGGCACCGTCCCGCTCAGCAGGCCGAGCATCGCCGGCTGCGCCGGGAGCACCCCGAAGGTGGGCAGCACCTTTAGGGCGGCCTCGTAGCAGTACTCCAACTCGCCGGGGGAGACGGGGTCGCTCCCCGCCCCCACGGCGAGGTGGTAGAGAATGACCCGGTCCTCGTCCCAAGCGGCGGTGACGTCCCCGACCAGGGCCCCCACGGCCCGACTGGGATCGATGGGCATTGGCCCCTCCTCGCGCCGGCAGCCTGGGTAGTAGATTAACTGTCGTTCACGCACCAGGCTGCCGGACACCGGCCGGCGCGGCGCACCCGCCGGCCGGCATCGAGGAAGGGGCGCAATGAGCGGGATCCTGGGGTACGCGACCTACCTCCCCTACTACCGGCTGAACCGGGCCGCCATCGCAGCGACCCTGGGCGGGCCCCCCGGGAGGGGCGCCCGGACCGTAGCCTCCTACGACGAGGACTCCACCTCCATGGCGGTGGCCGCGGCCCGCCGCCTCCTCGCCGGCCTGCCCGGCGACCTCTCCGCCCTCTACTTCGCCACCACCTCGCCCGCCTACATGGACAAGACCAATGCCACCGCAGTGCACGCCGCCCTCGGCCTGCCCGCCGGCATCGGCGCCTACGACATGGGGGGGGCGGTCCGCTCGGCGGTCGGCTTGCTCGCCGCCGCCCTGTCCTCCTCGCGTTCATCGCTGGTCGTGGCGGCCGACATCCGCACCGGCCTCCCCGGTGGTGAGGACGAGCGTGAGGGCGGTGACGGCGCCGCCGCCTTCGTGATCGGCCCCGGAGACGCAGATCATCCGGTGCTGGCCGAGCCGATCGCGGCCGGGTCGGCCACCGGCGAGTTCCTGGAGCGCTGGCGGGTCCCCGGCGAGGCCTTCTCCCGCCGCTGGGAGGAGCGTTTCGGCGTCCACGCCTTCCTGCCCCACGTCGGGCGGGCGGCGGCCGCCGCCCTGGCCGCCGCCGGCGTAGCCCCCGACGCCGTGGACCACCTCATCGTCACCGGCACCCACTCCCGGGCCGCCGGGGCCTTCGCCCGGATGAGCCGGGCCAAGCCCGAGGTGCTGGTGAACGACCTGTCCGCCACCGTGGGCAACACCGGAGCAGCCCATCCCGGCCTGCTGCTGGCCGCCGCGCTCGACGCCGCCCGCCCCGGGGCGGTCATCGCCCTCATCGTCTTGGCCGACGGCGCCGACGTGCTGGTCTTCCGGGCGACCGAAGCCCTGGCCGGGCACCGCTCACGCCCCTCCGTCGCCGAGCAGGCTGCCGCGGGCCGGGAAGTGGCTTACGCCGACTTCCTGACCTGGCGGGGCATGCTCCGGCGCCAGGGGCCCCGCCGGCCCGACCCGTCGCAGCCGGCCGCTCCTCCGGCACTCCGCTCGGAGGCCTGGAAGTTCGGCTTCACCGGGTCCCGCTGCCGCAAGTGCGGCACCCGCCACCTGCCGCCCCAGCGGGTGTGCGCCGGCTGCGGCGCCACGGACCAGATGGAGCCGGAGCGCCTGGCCGACACACCCGGCACCATCGCCACGTTCACCGTCGACCGCCTGGCCTACTCCCCCAGCCCGCCTGTGGTGGCGGCCGTGGTGGATTTCGACGGCGGCGGCCGCTACCGCTGCGAGCTGACCGATGTGGACCCGGCGGCGGTGGCCATCGGCGGCCGGGTGGAGATGACCTTCCGCCGGCTGTTCGAAGCGGACGGGGTGCACAACTACTTCTGGAAGGCGCGGCTCATCGGGGACGGCGCCGGGCCGCAAGGAGCGTGAACTATGGCGTCCAAGGGCATTCGCGACCGGGTGGCCATCGTGGGGATGAGTTGCACCCGCTTCGACGAGCACTGGGACAAGAGCGCCGACGACCTGCTGGTAGACGCCGCTTCCGAGGTCCTGGCTTCCGCCGGGATCGCCAAGGACGACGTCGACGCCTACTGGCTGGGCACCATGGCGTCGGGGATGAGCGGCATGACCCTGGCCAAGCCCCTCAAGCTGGGCACCAAGCCGGTGTCCCGACTCGAGAACCTCTGCGCCACCGGCTCGGAGGCCTTCCGTAACGCCTGCTACGCCATCGCCGCCGGCGCCTACGACGTGGCCATGGCCATAGGCGTAGAGAAACTCAAGGACTCGGGGTACTCGGGCCTGGTGCTGCCCATGCCCCCCAACGACGGGACGACTGCCGACCTCACCGCCCCGGCCCTGTTCAGCCTGCTCGCCCCGGCCTACGCCCGGAAGTACGGAGTGAGCGAGGAGCAACTGAAGGAGGTCTTCACCCGCATCGCCTGGAAGAACCACCACAACGGGGCGCTCAACCCC
>JALOLI010000029.1 GCA_025456165.1 Acidimicrobiia bacterium
CGATGTTGGTGCCGCAGTGGCACACATACACCCCGATCTTCGGCTGGCCGTTGGTGTCGGCACTCATGCCTCGCTCCTCTGTGTCGCGCCGATGGCGTCTTCCACCAGTTCAACGATATCCCGTACGGCGAGCGCCCCCTCCAACCCGGTGGTTTTGAGGGCGTCGCGGAACATGACCAGGTCCTTGGGGCAAGCCACCACCATGGTGGCCACCCCTTCGAGGCCGGCGGCCTCACGCACCCGGCTCTCCGCCGGGCGCTCGCCCCCGCCGGGAGCGTCTTCCATCCAGATGCGGCCCCCGCCGGCGCCGCAGCAGTAGGCCGCGGCCCCGTGGCGCGGCATCTCGGTGACCTTCAGCCCCAGCGCCCCCAGCACCCGGCGCGGCGGCTCGTAGATGCCGCCGTAGCGCCCCAGGTAGCAGGGGTCGTGGTAAGTGACCCGGGCCCCACCGTCGGGGACGACCGGCAGGCGGCCCGAGGCGATCAGCCCCTCCAGGACCTCGGTGTAGTGGACCACCCGGCCGTCGAGCCCGTACTCGTTCTTGAGGGCGTGATAGGTGTGGGGGTCCGTGGTGACGATGGCCCGATGCTGGGAAGCGCCGAGCGCTGCCAGGTTCTTCTCCCGCAGCATCTCGCCTGGACCCGGGGATCGAAGGAGGCGTAGTCGCCCACGAACCACAGGTACTCCACGGGCTCGCGGCGGGCGTCCTTGACGTCGAAGCCCAGGTCGCGGGCCCACTTCGCCCGCTGGCGGGGCGACTGGCCGAAGGAGTTCCCGTAACGGGTCAGGCCGGTGAGCATGTCCTGCACTCCCGGGCTCACCTCGCCGCGGATCATCAACTGGCGGCGCATCTCGACGATCAGTGGGATGTGCTCGTTGAAAACTGGGCAGCTCTCCATGCAGGCCCGGCAGGTGGTGCAGGCCCAGATGGCCGCGGGCCCCACCGTCTCGATTAGATCGACCTTCCCGTTGCGCTTGGCCGCCGCAGCCAGCAGCAGCAGCTTCATCTCGTGGACGAGGTCCTTGGGCGACAGCACCCCGCCGGAGGCGAAGGCCGGGCAGGCCCGGTCGCAGCGCCCGCACTCGGCGCAGGCCAGGCCGTTGTACAGCTCCCGCCAGGTGAACTCCTCGAGTTGGGCTGCTCCTTCAGAAGCCGGCGGCATGGCCCCCGACTCCAGCGAGGCGGCGAACACGCTGAAAGGGGAAGCCAGCAGGTGGAGGTGCTTGGAGTACAGCAGGTAGGCCAGGAAGGCGAGGACCGCAACCATGTGGAGCCACCACATGGCGAGGAAGAGGCCCTCGGCCGCCTCGGCCGACATCCCGCCCAGCCAGCCTCCGATCACCTCGCCCGCGGGGCTCCATGAGGCCGGGCCCTCCTCGGCGGCGGCCTTGGCGCCCTGGCCAATCAGGAAAGTGACGAGCAGCAGGGAGATCAGCAGGAGGATGATCGTGGCGTCGCGCGACCGCGACAGGCGCGCCGGGGTGAACACGTATCGGCGGATCGCCGCCCCGGCGAGGGCCACCATGGCCGCCAGGGTGAGCCACTCCATGGGGAAGGCCATCCAGGCGACCTCGTCGGCGTACGGGATGGGCAGGAAGGGGAAGAGGCCGCGCAGCAGATTCCAGGCGAAGCTGACGGCGTAGAACAGGAAGGTCCAGAAGATGACCAGGTGGGCGAGGCCGATCCCCGGGTTGGCGAACATCCGGCGCTGGCCGGCCACGTTGACCACGGTGTTCCACAAGCGCCGCGGCAGCCGATCCCAGCGGGGCTCCGCCCGGCCCCGGGCCAGGGCGGCGACCAGCCGGTAGGCCCGCAGACCGAAGAGCGTCAGGGCCGCCAGCGTCAGTACCCAGAGGAAGACGTAGCCCGGTATGCCGATGAGGCTCGACGTGGTCGGATCGGGCATTCGCTACCCCTTCCGCTTCCGCACGGCCTCGGCCAGAGCCTCCAGCACGTCGGTGGCATCCTCGACGATGCCGTAGTGAGCCACCGAGAAGATGGGAGCGCCGGCGTCCATGTTCACGGCCACGATCAGCTCGGCGTCCTTCATCCCTTCGACGTGCTCGGGAGCCCCGCTGATCCCGGCGGCCACGTACAGCCGGGGCTTCACCGTCGCCCCGGACTTGCCCACCTGGCGCACCAGGGGCAGCCAGCCCTGGTCGATCACCGGCCGCGACCCGCAGACCGCCCCGCCGAGGGCCGCCGCCAGGTCCTCGGCCACTTCGAGGTTGGCCTGGTTGCTGATCCCGCGGCCGACGGCCACCAGGAAGTCCTGCTGGGTGATGTCGACGTCGCCGGCCTCCGGCTCCTGGTATTCCAGCCAGGTCACCCCGGACCCGGGGGCGAAGTCCACTGCCACATCCTCGATCTCGGGGGTTACTCCCCCGCGGCCGGCCTCCGCCGGCCGCGTCCCGGGGAGCACGGCGACGACCACCGTTCCTCCGCCGGCGCTGATCGTCGCCGCCATCTTCCCGCCGTAGAGAAGGCTGGAGAACTCGACCGCACCACCGGCGGCCGTTGCCTCCCGGCAGAAGTTGACCAGCGGGGCGCCGAGGCGTGCCGGCAGCAGCCCCAGCAGGTCCCAGCTGACATTGGTGGTTGGAACCAGGATCAGGGCGGGCGCCCTATCGGCCGCCAGGGCCGCCAGGGCTCGGCCGACCTGCTCGCCGGTGCCGTCGGCCAGCGCCGGATGCTCGATGCAGAGGACGCCGTCGGACCGGCCCAGTGAGGCCGCCAGCGGGCGAGCCCCGTGCCCGGCCAGGACGGCCTCGAGGCGCGTCCCCAGGCCGGTGGCCAGCTCACGCCCCAGGGCCAAGGCCTCAAAGGTGGCGTCCGAGATCGATCCCTTCCACTGCTCCGCCACTACCCAGACGTTGCCTGCCATTGGCATCTCCTCAGAGCAATCCCCGGGCGGCGAGGATGTCGGCTACCTTCTCCGCCGCTTCGCGTGCCGATCCCTGCAGCATCTCGGCGTGCCCCGCCGCTTCCGGCTTGGCCATCGCCGTGATCTCGATCGACGGCATGCCGGGCCCTCCCGCTGCGGCGACCGCCTCGATGCCTCCGGCGCCGATGGCCGCCCGCACCTTGGCGATCGGGACGTAGCGGGGCGGCTTCTCGCAACCCTGGATACCCAGCAACGCCGGGAGGGTCACTTCGAAGCGGCCCATGACGCCGCCGGCGTACTCCTTGGACACCTCGGCCTTTCCCCCGTCTACAGCGACCCGGCTCACCAGGCCCAGGTAAGGCAGATCCAGCGCGGTGGCCAGGAGAGGCGCCACGAACCCGTCGAGGTCGTCGATGGACTGGCAGCCGCTGAGCACCAGGTCCGCGGGAAGCACCCCGTCGATGATGGGGAGGGTGGCCGCCAGGGCAGCCGCCGTGGCCCGCGCCCCGGCCCCGGCGGGCAGGCCGGTCACTTTGATCAGCCGGTCGGCGCCCTTGGCCCGCGCCGTGAAGAGCACGTCGTCGACCTCGGGGGCTTCCGGAGCCACCACGATGACCGTGGCCTGCAGGCGGTCCTTGAGGAGCAGGGCCTGTTCGAGCGCGTACTCGTCGCGCTCGTTGACGATGAAGCGGAGGAACTCCTGGTCCAGCGACCGGCCGTCGCCGGCCACCTCCAGTTCCTCCACGATGTCGGGCACCATCTTCATCAACACCAGGATCTTCATGGCGCCTTGCCGCCCTCCTCGCTAGCTGCTCCCTCCGGTCTCCCGGCTTTCATTCCGCCAAAGCCTCGGCGACCAGCTCCATGACGTCGCGGACCACCATGCGGTCGTCGCCGCCCAGCACCTTCAGGGAATCCTCGAATCGGGGCACCTCGTACGGGCAGGAGACTGCCAGCACGTCGGCCCCGGTCTCCAGGGCCTCCTCGACCCGGCGGTCGGAGAGGCGCGGATGCCCCTTCGCCTTGTAGAAGGTGTCGAGCCACATCCCGCCGCCGCCCCCGCCGCAGCAGATGGTGTTGTCGCGGTTGTGGGTCATCTCGACCAGGCTCACTCCCGGCAGAGCCTCGAGCAGGCGGCGCGGCTCGTCGTGCATGTGGTTGTGCCGGCCCAGCACGCAGGAGTCGTGATAGGTGATCTTGTAGCCCAGTTCCCTGGTGAGGCGCGGGCGCAACGCGTCGAGGCGCGACGCCACGAACGGGGTGGTGTGATCCACCGGATTGCCCAGGCCCAGCGCCGGGTAGACGAAGCGAAATGCGTCGAAGGCGTGCGGGTCTGAGGTGAGCAAGGAGCCGAACTCGTACTTGCCGAAGGTCGCCATGTTCTGCTCGCGCAGGGTGTCGAACAAGCCCTTCTCCCCGACCAGTCGGGCACACTCGCCGGCGCACTTCTCCTCATTGCCGAGGATGGCGAAGTCGACCCCGAGGGCGTTGAGGAGGCGTGCCGTTGCCCGGGCATTCTCCTGGCCGCGCGGGTAGTAGGCGGCGTAGCACTCCACGATCCACAGCACGTCGACCGGCCGCCCCAGGTCGCGCAGGATGGGCACCGGGACCCCGGCGGTTTCCACCCAGGCCGCCCGCTTGCGCGGCGACTCGCCCATGGGGTTGCCGTAGCGCATGGTGTTCGACAAGGCACCCTGCAGCTCGGCCGGAACCTGAGGCAGGCGCAGCAGCACCTGTTCCTTGACGAGGGGCAGCAGCACATCGGTGAGGCGCAACCCGCGCGGGCACTTGGCCCAGCAGTCGTAACAGGTCACGCAGCTCAGGAGGTCGTCACTGGCCAGAACCTCCTCGATGAACCCTTCCCGCAGCATGCCGATGAGCCGTCGCGGGGTGTAGCGCAGGACCTCGCCGTAAGGACAGGTGCCGGCACAGGTGCCGCACTGAATGCAGCTCAACAGCTCTCTTCCCGCCGGGGTGGCGAGGAGGCCGTCGAGAGTGAGATCGGGCGTCTCCAGCACGGTCGCCTGGGCCATCAGCCGATTCCTCCTGTCGTTGCTCTCACCCGGTCGCCGCTCGCCACCCGGCGGGCGCCGGCCGGGGGCTCCCGGCGGCGCCCCGACCCGAGGTGCAGGTAGCACCGATCGTCGGTCGAAGTGCGCAGCAGGCACTCGTCGCGGAAGTACAGGCCGCAGCGGAAGCAGAGGCTGCCCTGCTCCCGGCGCCCCGCGGCCAGAGAAACCGAAAGGCGGTCGAGGCTCGTGGTCAGGTCCCGCAACTGCCGCAGGCCTGCCCCGGACAACAGGCGCAGCAGCGCGGCGCTGCTGCGCGTCTCGAAGGCCTCGAGCAGCCCCCGGCCGTCGCCGGTGACCGAAACCTGGGTGGCCCGCCGGTCGTCGGGCGCTTCGGCCCGGCCCAGCAGGCCGGCGCGCACCAGGCGGTCGACGGCCTTGCTGGCAGCGGCGTTGCTGATGCCCAGGAAGGCGGCGACATCGCCGATGTTGAGGCGGCCCTGCCTCTCCACCAGCCGCAGCAGCTTCAACTGGGCGAAAGTGAGCCGGTCGCCGGCGACCTCGGTGAGCACACCCGCCAGCAGGTCGGAGGAAGTGGTGGAGAAGATCGCGGTGCTGGCCAGCAGATCGTTGATGGCCTCGAGGGCCTCAGAGCGTCCTACCACGACCTACCCGCTTCTCGGCGCCGGACGGACTACACGCAACCCCGTTGATATTAAACCGAGTTGACCAATGCCGCAACGCGGGTATCTAGGCCGAAAGGGCCGCCGCCACCGCCTCCTCCACCCCGGGGTGGGCGAAGCGGAACCCGTCCGCCTCGAGACGCCCGGGGAAGACCGCGGCGCTGTCGAAGAGCAGGAGGTCGGCCAGGTCGCGGCCCAGCAGGAGCCGCGGCACCAGGCGCGGAATCGGCAGCCACACCGGGCGGCCCAGGGCCTTCCCCACCGCCTTGACGAAGCGCTTGTTGTCGGCGGGCTCGGGGGAGGTCAGGTTCACCGGCCCGGCCAGGTCCGAGCCGAGCAGGTGGACGATGGCCCGCACCTCATCCTCGAGGGAGATCCAGGGCCATACCTGGGACCCGTCGCCCAGCCACCCCCCCAGGCCCCAGCGGTAGGGGCTCAGCCAGGCCGGGCCGAGAGGGGCGAGCAGACGGGCCAGGGCGCCTCCGGACCGCGAGAGCACCACCCCGCTGCGCAGGAAGGCCACCCGGGTGCCGGCCGCGGCCACCGGCGCCGTGGCGGCCTCCCAGGCGGCGCACAACTCGGGGAAGAAGCCTGTGCCCGGGGCACTGCTCTCGTCGAGGCGCTCCCCGGGGCGGTGGCCGTAGAAGCCCACCGCCGAGGCGTTCAGCAGCACCCGCGGGGACCGCGCCAGCCCGGCCAGGGCCCGCGCCAGGAGGCCGGTGGCCCCCACCCGGCTGTCCCAGACAAGCCGTCTCTCCCCCTCGTCCCAGCGACGCTCCCCGATGTTCCGCCCCGCCAGGTTGACCACGGCGTCGGCTCCCTCGAGGGCGGCGGCGTCGATCACCCCGGCCGCCGGGTCCCAGGCGATGCCGGCTTCGGCGCCTCCCGGCCGCACCAGGCGATCAACCTCATGCCCGGCGGCTTCCAGCGCCGGGACCAGGGCCGAACCGACCAGCCCGCTCGAGCCCGCCACCACGATGCGCATGCCGGCCTCCTCTGCCGCGAGGCTAGGGCGCCAGGCGGCGATAGGCGCCCCGGAGGGCAAGGTCCACCCGCCGGCGCCACTCGGCGGTGATCGCCTCCAGGGGATCGGGGGCTCCGGCAAAGTCCGCCGGGTCGATGGCCTCGCAGACCACGACGTGTATGGGGCGGCGGCTGACCCGGGTCGTGCCCCGGCCCAGGGCCTCCTCGGAGCCGGCCACCGCCACCGGCAGCAAGGGCACCCCGGCGCGGCGGGCCAGCCAGGCAGCGCCTCGCTTGGGCCGGGACTCGTCCCAGACCCAGACTCTCATCCCCTCGGGATGGAGGCCTACCGACCCCCCGGCGGCCAGCTCCGCCAGGGCCAGGCGCAGCGCCCCGAGCGGTGCCCGCGACCGGGGCAAGGGGATGGCACCCAGCCACAGGGTGAGCCGGTCGAAGAAGGCCGAGCGGCCGTAGAGCTCGTCGACCGCCAGGAATCGGATCGGCCGGTCCACCGCCAACGACACCATCACCGGATCGAGGTGGGAGAAGTGGTTGGCCGCCACCACCACGGGCCCGGCGGGCACCCGCTCCCGTCCCTCGAGGGTGACGGGGAAGAAGCGCCCGCCGATGAACCGGAACGGGCCGAGCACCCACCGGCTGGCGGTGTAGCCCCCCCACGGGTACCCGGGGCTAAGCGACGGTCCCAAGGGCGGCGAAGAGGGCGGCAAAGGCGAGCTCCGGACGCTGATTGGCTTCGAGGGCGGCCACCGTGTCGAGCACCCGGCCGGCGGCGGCCACGGCCGCCGCCGGGGTCAGCGAGGTGAGGTCGGCCACCGGGATGTCGCGGTTGCGCACCGGGGCCCCGAATTGGGCGGCGGCGGCATCGCGGTACCAGGAGGCGAGGATCTCGAGCCCGGTGGTGTACAGGGTGGCGGCGGCCCGCCGGCGCTCCCGCTCCTGGCGCTCCTTGACCGCCCGGCCCAGGGAGCTCTCGGCTTCGGTCTGCTCGCGCTCGAAGCGATGCCTCTGGTCCAGGCCGTCGAGCAGCGGCTCGGCGGCCGCCACCAGCTCGTCGGCCAGGCGAAAAGCCTGCCCGGGCTGGGAGCCCACTCGCCCCGGCACGGACAGCCAGGCCCGCCGGTAGGCAGCCACGTCGGGCTGGGTGGCCAGCATCAGGGCCAGCCCGGGGCGGCCTCCCGACGCCGCGGCGGCGCGGCGCGCTTGCTCGGGCTCCACCCCGCGCTCCTCGAGTGCCGCGATCACCTCCTCGTCGGTGACCCGGCCGAAGTGGACCGTGCGGCAGCGGCTGGAGATGGTGGGCGGCAGGTCGTCTTCGGATTCGGCCACCAGGATGAAGATCGTCGTCGGGCTGGGCTCCTCGAGGGTCTTGAGCAGAGCGCTGGCCGCCTCCTCGGTCATCATCCCCGCCTCCTCGAAGAGCACGACCTTGCGGTCTCCCTCGATCGGGGCGAGCACCGCGCGGGCCACGGTGGCCCGGGCCTGGTCGACGGTCAGGGTGGTGCGCCCGTCGGGCTCGACCAGGGAAAGGTCGGGGTGGGTGCCTGCGAGCACGCGCCGCACGCACCCGGAGTCGGCCCCCGGGCAGAGCAGCAGCCCGGAGAAGCGGCGGGCCACGGTGGCCTTGCCCACGCTCGACGGGCCGACGAACAGGTAGGCCTGGGCCGGCGCGGCGGCTTCGGCCTCGAGCAGGGCCAGCAGCAGGCCGTGCCCGACCACTCCGGTGAAGGGGCTCACCATCGCCGCAGCACCGCGTCGGTCGCCGCCGTCACCACCGCGTCGAACCCGGCCGAAGCGTCGACCACCACGAACCGCTCCGGCTCGGCGCCGGCCAGCAGGTCGTAGGCGGCCGCCACCCGGGCCTGCAAGGCCACGCCGGCAGTGCTGATGCGGTCGGCGCCGTCCTCGCGGGCCAGGCCGGCAGCCGGGTCCAGGCGCAGCAGCACCACCAGCTCCGGCCAGACCCCGCCGAGGCCGGCCTCGTTCACCCGCCGCACCGCCTCGATGCCGAGCCCGCGGGCCCCGCCCTGATAGGCCAGGGACGAGTAGACGCTGCGGTCGCTGACCACGGCCCGGCCGGCCTCGAGCGCCGGGCCGACGACCTCGGAGGCCAATTGCGACCGGGCGGCGGCGAAGAGCAGCGCCTCGGCCCAGTCGGCGACCACGCCGCCCAGGCCGAGCAGGATCCGGCGGATCGCCTCGCCGGTGGGGGTGCCCCCGGGCTCCCGCACCGAGAGTACGTCGAAGCCCGCCGCGGCCAGACCCTCCGCCACCCGGACGGCCACCGTGGTCTTCCCGGCGCCGTCGATGCCTTCGAAGGCCACATAGCGGCGGGTCATAGCTCACCCTGGGGGCCGGGAGGAACGGAGGGAGCAGGCGGCAGGCCGTTCATCTCCTCGGTGAGCGGCTCACCGGCCGCGGACCGCCGGTAGGAGCGGAACGCCTGGGTGACTGCCGCCAAGTCGGACTGCCGGTCGGCGTGCCCCATGACCACCAGGATCCGGCGCACCCGCCACAGGGTGGCCAGGCCGGCGAAGAAGATGAGGCCGCCGCCGAGCAGCGGCACCACCCTCAAGCCCTCCGACAGGAGGCCGGGGATGACCCCGTCGAACAGTTTGGCGAGCGGCAGGGACGCCATCATGGAGAGCAGCAGGCCGATGCGCATCAGGCTGAACAGGGCGGCGAAGGTGCGGCCGCGCACCTCGTCGACTACCTGCTCGTGAAGGTGCGAGAAGCTCAGCACATAGGCGCCGCCGCTCCCCAGGCCCATGAAGCCGATCCACGCCGCGGCGCCTGCCAGGGTGCTCACCAGGCCGGTGGCGGCCAGCGAGGCCCCGGCGACCAGCAGGGCCAGCGAGAAGACCACGTCCTTGTGCACGATGCGCGAGCCGAAGACGGTGACCAGCACGATTCCCAATGCCGTGCCCAGGCCGAAGGCGGTGAGCAGCGCCGGGAACCCGGTGCT
>JALOLI010000269.1 GCA_025456165.1 Acidimicrobiia bacterium
CTGAACCAGGTGATGGTGGCGGCTTCCCACGACGACGCCCGGCCGGTCCTCACCGGGATCTTCTTCGAGGCAAATGAAGGAGCCTTGCGACTGGTGGCCACGGACTCGTACCGGCTGGCGTTGCGTGACGTCCCGGCAGTTCGCTCGTCTCTCGCCGCTCTCATTCCCGCCCGGGCGCTGCGCGAGCTCAATCGGACCATCGCGGCCAAGAAGCTGCAGGTGGCCGTCGGGACCCGCGAAGCTTCCTTCGGCTCCGAACGCGGCACGCTGACCGTCCGCCTGATCGAAGGCACATTCCCCAACTACCGGCAGCTCCTGCCGACGAGTTACCCCAGCCATCTCACGGTGGCGCGCGACGGCTTGCTGGAAGCCATCGGCCGGGCGTCGCTGGTCGCCGAGGACCACATCCCGATCCGGCTTCAGTTGCAGAGCGGGGGAGTGGAGTTGAGCGTCACCCGGCAGGATGTGGGTGGGGAGACCGAGCACGTGAGCGGGGAGTACCAGGGCGAGGACATGACGATCGCCTTCAACAGCCGGTACCTGAACGACGGGGTCAGCGCGGTCGAGGAAGAGCAGGTGGTCCTCGACGTCATCGACCCGTTGAAGCCGGGGGTCCTGCGGGGAGCGGAGAGCCGGGAGTTCCTCTACCTGCTCATGCCCGTCCGCCTCTAGGCGGCCATGCTCCTCACCTGGCTCCAGTTGCGCGACTTCCGCTGCCACGCGGCTCTCGAACTGGCGCCTGCCCCGGGAGTCAATGTGTTCATCGGCGGCAACGGAGCCGGCAAGAGCAGCATCCTGGAGGCTATCGGCTACCTGGCGACGCTGGCTTCGTTCCGCCGCGCCCCGGAGGCTTCCCTGGTGCGAGCCGGAGCTGAGGCGGCGGTGCTGCGGGGGGAGTTCACCGGCGAGGCGGGAACCGTGCGGGTCGAGGTCGAGATACCCGGCCGGGGCCGGCAGAGGGTCCAGATCGACGGCAAGCGCGCTTCGGGCCGGGCCGAGGTGGCGGCGCGGGTCGCCCTGGTGGCGTTCTTGCCCGACGACCTCGACCTGGTCAAGCGAGGCCCGGCCTACCGCCGGGAGTTCGTGGACGACCTGGCCGTCCAGTTGTGGCCGGCGGCAGCAGCCGACCAGCAGGAGTATGAGCGGGCCTTGCGCCAGCGCAACGCCCTGCTGCGGCGCGAGGGTCGGCGCGCCGACCCCATGACGCTGGAGGTGTGGGACGAGCGGCTGGCGGTGCTGGGGGCAGCGGTGGTGAGCCGGCGGCTGCAAGCCCTGGCGGAAGTAGCGCCGGGGGTCGAGGGCCTGTGCCGGCGTCTCGGCGGAGGGGCCGAGGAGTTCTCTTGGCAGTACGCCGCGGCGGGGATCGGCGCCGTGGCCGCCGAGGAGGACTCCGCGACCCTGCAGGAGAGGCTGTCCCGGGCCACCGCCGCGGCCCGCGAGGAGGATCTCGACCGGCGCACCACCACGGTGGGGCCCCACCGGGACGAGGTTGTGCTGTCAGGCGACCGCCGGGACCTGCGCACCCGGGCCAGCCAGGGGGAGCAGCGCACGGTGGCCCTGGCCCTGCGCCTGGCCGCCTTCGATCTGCTGGCGGCGCGCCGACGGTCCGCTCCCGTCCTGGTCCTCGACGACGTGTTCTCCGAGCTCGACGGGGAGCGGCGGGCCCGGCTGGTGGAGCGGCTGCCCCGGGGGCAGGTCTTCGTCTCCACGGCTCACGGCGAGGATGTCCCCGCAGGGGGATTGCGCTGGGCGGTGGAGCCGGGCAAGGTGTGGCCGGAAGGGGAGGGATGAGCGACCTGCAGCGCATCGGCGACGGCCTCGAGGAAACGTTGCGGCGCCTCGGCCTGCCGGCCCCCGGGGCCCTCGATCGGCTGATCGACGAGTGGGCCTCTCTGGCCGGGGGGGCCTGGGCGGAGCGCGCGACGCCGGTCGGGTTCAGCCGGGGAGAACTGGTCGTCGAGGTGGTCGACGGCACCACGGCGAGCCTCCTTCGGTACCAGGTTGGGGGTCTTCTGGACCGGCTGGAGGAGGGCCTGGGAGCCCGGTTGGTGGAGACCGTCCGACTGCGGGTGCGCGGCCTGAAAAAGGGCCTCTGACCTGGCTGTTTATCGTCGCCAGACGGCGGGTTCGGCACCCCCGGCGGCTATACTTACAGCAATGTCGGTGACCTTGGGCCGGGGCCTCGCGCGGGCCGGGGCTCCAGGGAGCCGCTGGTCCGTCCGCCCCGCCCGATAGGGAGCCTCGTGGCCACCAAACGCGCCAATGGTTCGTACACCGCCAAGGACATCCAGGTCCTCGAGGGCCTCGAAGCGGTGCGCCGCCGGCCGGCCATGTACATCGGCAGCACCGGGCCCCGCGGCCTGCATCACCTCATCTGGGAGGTGGTCGACAACTCGGTCGACGAGGCCATGGCGGGCTACTGCAAGACCATCGAGGTCACCCTGCTGGCCGACGGCGGCGTCCGGGTGAAAGACGACGGCCGCGGCATCCCGGTGGGCACCCACGCCAAGGCGAAGCAGTCGGCCCTGACCGTCGTCCTCACCAAACTGCACGCCGGGGGAAAGTTCGATTCGGGCGCCTACACGGTGTCGGGCGGCCTCCACGGGGTGGGGGTGTCGGTGGTCAACGCCCTGTCACGCCGGCTCGAGGTCGAGGTGGCCGTCGACGGGTTCCTCTGGTCGCAGGCCTTCGAGATGGGCGACCCGGTGACCAAGGTCGCCAAGGGCAAGGCGGTGCGGCGCACCGGCACCACGGTGACCTTCTGGCCGTCGCCCGTCATCTTCGCCGAGACCACGGAGTTCAACTACCCGACGGTCTCGGCCCGGATGCGCGAGATGGCCTTCCTCAACAAGGGCCTCGAGATCGTCCTGGCCGACGAGCGCGGCGAAGGGGCGCGCGAGGTCTTCCGCTACAGCGGCGGCCTGGTCGATTTCGTGCGGTACCTCAACGCCAAGCGCGAGCCGCTGCACGCCCACGTCATCAGCCTCGAGGAGCTCAGCGAGGAAGGGTTCCGGAAGGCACTGACCCGGGCGATCAACGAGTTCGCCCGCGAGAAGGGCCTCCTCAAGGAGAAGGAAGACAACCTGGTGGGGGAGGACATCCGCGAGGGCCTGACCGCGGTGGTGGCGGTGCGGGTGCGGCACCCCCAGTTCGAGGGCCAGACCAAGACCAAGCTGGG
>JALOLI010000270.1 GCA_025456165.1 Acidimicrobiia bacterium
GCCAGCTCCACCGGGGGCCGGTCGGGAGCCGAGACGGGGACGAAGGTGAGCCCGGAGCCGTCCTCGTCCACATCCACCAGGATGGTGGCCCCGGCGGGGAACTCGTGGAAGAGCACCTTCTCCGACAGGGGGTCTTCCAAGAGGCGCTGGATGGCCCGCCGCAGCGGCCGGGCCCCGAGCTGGGGGTCGTAGCCCTTGCGGGCCAGCAGTTCCTTGGCGGCGTCGGTGAGCATCAGCTCCAGCGCCTGGGACTGCAGCTGGCGGCGCACCCGGGCCATCATGAGATCCACGATCTGGCCCACCTCGGCCATCGTCAGCTCATGGAAGACGATGACCTCGTCGATGCGGTTCAGGAACTCGGGGCGGAAGGACTTCTTCAGCGCCTCGGTCACCTTGTCCTTGATCTGCTGGTAGCCGACGTCGGCCCCTTCCGCCACAAAGCCGATCGACTTGCGGCGCAGGTCGGCCGTTCCCAGGTTGGAGGTCATGATGATGACCGTGTTCTTGAAGTCCACGGCGCGCCCCTGGGCGTCGGTCAGGCGCCCGTCCTCGAGGATCTGCAGCAGGGTGTTGAAGACGTCCGGGTGGGCCTTTTCGATCTCGTCGAAGAGCACCACCGAGAAGGGCTTGCGGCGCACCGCCTCGGTCAGCTGCCCGCCCTCGTCGTAGCCCACGTAGCCGGGGGGCGAGCCCACCAGGCGGCTGACCGTGTGCTTCTCCATGTACTCGGACATATCGAGCTGGATGAGGGCGGCCTCGTTGCCGAACAGGAACTCGGCCAGGGCCTTGGCCGTCTCGGTCTTGCCCACGCCCGAGGGGCCCAGGAAGATGAACGACCCGGCGGGCCGCTTGGGGTCCTTGAGGCCGGCTCGGGTGCGCCGGATGGCCCGGCTTGGCCTCGTGCTGGCCGACGATGCGCTTGTGCAGATCGTCCTCCATGCGGAGGAGCTTGCTGGTCTCCTCCTCGGTGAGACTCTGGACCGGGATGCCGGTCCATTGGGCCAGCACCTCGGCGATCTGCTCCTCGCCGATGACCGAGAAGGGGTTCCCCGGCGCCAGCTCGGACTCCAGCCGCAGGCGCTCAGAGAGGAGTGTCCGCTCCTGGTCGCGGGCCTGAGCGGCCCGCTCGAACTGCTGGGCCTGGATGGCCTCTTCCTTCTGCGCCCGCAGGGCCCCGATGCGCCGGTCGAGGTCGTCGAGTTCGGGGGAAGAGGGCCGGCGGTGGATGCGCATCCGGCTCCCCGCCTCGTCGATGAGGTCGATGGCCTTGTCGGGGAGGTGGCGGTCGGCGATGTAGCGGTCGGCCAGGTTGGCCGAGGAGACCAGGGCGGCGTCGGTGTAGCGCGCCCCGTGGTGGGTCTCGTACTTCTCGCGCAGGCCCTTGAGGATCTCGATGGTCTCAGACACCGAGGGCTCGTCGACCTGCACCGGCTGGAAGCGGCGCTCCAGGGCGGAGTCCTTCTCGAGGTGCTTGCGGTACTCCTCGAGGGTGGTGGCCCCCACCGTCTGCAGCTCTCCGCGAGCCAGCATCGGCTTCAGGATGCTGGCGGCGTCGATGGCCCCCTCAGCCGCCCCCGCTCCCACCAGGGTGTGGATCTCGTCGATGAAGAGCACGATGTCGCCCCGGGTGCGGATCTCCTTCAGCACCTTCTTGAGGCGCTCCTCGAAGTCGCCGCGGTACCGGGAGCCGGCCACCAGGGCCCCCAGGTCGAGGGTGTAGATCTGCTTGCCCTTGAGGGTCTCGGGGACCTCGCCGGCGATGATGCGCTGCGCCAGGCCCTCGACGATGGCCGTCTTGCCCACCCCGGGCTCGCCCACCAGCACCGGGTTGTTCTTGGTCCGGCGGGAGAGGATCTGCATGACCCGGTCGATCTCCCGCTCCCGGCCGATGACCGGGTCGAGCTTGCGCTCGCGGGCGTACTGGGTGAGATTGCGGCCGAACTGGTCGAGCACCGTGGACCCGCCGCCGCCCTGCTCGGGGGCGCCGCCACCCTGGGCTCCGCCGCCGCGCCGCCCACTCGGGGGGGTCTCCTGCCCACCAGGGGCCTCTTCGGAGTGCGAGCCGGAGAGAAGCTGGATGACCGTCTGGCGTACCTTGTGCAGCTCGGCCCCGAGCTTCTGCAGCACCTGGGCGGCCACGCCCTCGCCCTCGCGGATCAGGCCGAGAAGGATGTGCTCGGTGCCGATGTAGTTGTGGCCCAGCTGCAGGGCCTCACGCAGCGACAGCTCGAGGACCTTCTTGGCTCGCGGGGTGAAGGGGATGTGGCCGCTGGGGGCCTGCGCCCCCTGGCCGATGATCTCCACCACCTGGGAGCGCACCGACTCCAGGCTGATGCCCATGCCTTCGAGGGCCCGGGCGGCAACGCCTTCGCCCTCGTGGATGAGGCCGAGGAGGATGTGCTCGGTGCCGATGTAGTTGTGGTTGAGCAGCCTGGCCTCTTCCTGGGCCAGGACCACTACCCGCCGGGCTCTGTCGGTGAACCTTTCGAACAAGGCTCTCAATCTCCTGATGCAGCAACGGCGCTTCCGGTTCCGGAGGCGCCTCGGTGACTATAGCGGTGGGCCTGCTGAACCCAACCGGGCCTGCAGAGGCCCCGGCGGGGGACGCTCCGCCCTTGCGGAGGCGTCCTCTTCCCGCCCTTCCCGGCCGGGCCGCAAAAGGCTTGGGAGGCAGCCGCCGCTACCATCCCCGGACACCCGGCGCAGAGGCCTCCATGGATCGCCCCGTCGTTCGCGACCTCATCCCTATCGAACGAGTATGGGCCCGCCTTGAGGCTGTGGAAGAGGGATTGCGCCGGGCCACCACCTCCGAGGACGCCTTCCTGACCCGCATAGCCCAGCACCTGCTGGCCGCCGGGGGGAAGCGCTATCGCCCCCTGCTCGCCCAGGTGGCAGCCGAATTGGGCGGGGCGCCGGGGGACGGCCCGGTGGCCGCCGGGGTAGCGGTAGAACTGGTGCACCTCGGCAGCCTCTACCACGACGATGTCATCGACGAGGCTGCCTCCCGGCGCGGGGCGGTGTCGGTCAACGCCAACTGGTCGAACACCGTGGCCATCCTGGCCGGCGACTTCCTCCTCGCCCGGGCCAGCGAGACGGCGGCTTCGCTGGGCATCGAGGCGGTCACCCTGCTGGCTCGCACCTACGCCGACCTCTGCGAGGGCCAGATCCTCGAACTGCAACTGGCGGGGAACACCGAGCAGGGCACGGCCGGCTACTTCCGGGTCGTCGCCCTGAAAACGGCGAGCCTAATCCGCACCTCGGCCCGCCTGGGCGCCATGGCCGGCGGGGCGGCGCCGGGCCAGGTGGAGGCGGCCAGCCGCTGGGCCCACGAAGTGGGGATGGCCTTTCAGATCACCGACGACGTCCTCGACCTGGTGGCCACGGAGGCGTTCCTGGGCAAGCCGGCAGGCTCCGATGTGGGCGAGGGAACCTTCACCCTGCCGGTCCTCTACGCCCTCGAGGGGCCCGAAGGGGATGAGGTGCGCCACCTGCTTGCCGGCGGCCGGCCGTACGCCCCGGAGGCCGTGGCCGGGGTGATCACCCTGGCCCGATCCGGCGGGCATGTGGAGCGGGCCCTCGAGGTGGCCCGGGGTCACACCGCCGGCGCCGCGGCGGCCCTCGAAGCCCTGCCCGCCGGGCCCGTGGCCGGGGTGCTGCACACCCTGGGCGAGTACCTCATCACCCGGGTCGACGAAGCCCGGGGCTGAGGCGCCGCCGCGCTTCTGCCCTCACCCCCAACCCTCTCCCGGCCGAGACGGCCGGGAGAGGG
>JALOLI010000030.1 GCA_025456165.1 Acidimicrobiia bacterium
CGAGATGAGCGGCCTCCTCCTCCTCGACCGGCCCCGGCAGCTGATCGACCGGGCGCTGGGGCGCGCGGTCGCAGCAACCCCCGACGACCCCGGGGTGGCCGCCCCGCCCGCAGTCATCCTCCACCCCGAGGGCGGTACCGGGCCCGTCACCACCACGACCACCTCGCCGGACGCATCCACCACCACCGAGCCACCCGGCGACCTGACCACGCCCACCCCCGATGCCCCCATGAAGCTCTGGGTGATCGGGGACTCCTTCGTCGAGTTGTTCGGCCCGGCGCTGCAGAACGACGCCGCCGACACCGGGGTGATCGAATCCGAGGTCGACTTCCGCTTCATCTCGGGCCTGGTCCGCCCCGACTACTTCGACTGGCCGGCTCACCTGACCACGCGCTTGCCCGAGGTGCAGGCCGATGTGGTGGTGGCCATGTACGGCGGCAACGACGGCCAGTCGATGTTCGTCGGGGGCCGGGAGCTGGTCAGCGAGAGCCCCGAGTGGTACGCGGAGTACCACGGCCGCGTGGGGGCCATCATGGATCTGCTGCTCACCACGACCCCCCGGGTCTACTGGGTAGGGCTGCCCATCATGCGCGACGACCGCTTCACCGAGGTGGTCGCCGCCATGAACCAGGTATTCGAGGAAGAGGCGGCCGAGCGCCCGGATGTCGTCTACCTCGATACCTTCGAGTTGTTCTCCGATGAGAACGGGGAGTACTCGACCTACCTGCGGACCAACTCCGGCGACCTCCTCGACATGCGGACCGAGGACGGGGCCCACCTGACCTGGAACGGCGCCTACCGCCTGTCGTGGTTCGTCCTCAACAAGATCGCCGACGAGTGGGGCTTCGCGGATCGTCTGTAGCCGGGAGGGCTGGCGCATGTGGCCTGCCGATGCCGCCGTACTGATCGAGCGGCAGCGGGAACTGGCCGCGACCCCGGACCCCGCCTATGCCTTCGCCCCGGGCGACACCATCGGTGGGTGCTTTGCCTGCTTCTCCCAGGGCGGCGCCGGCGCCGGGAGGACGGGGGACGCGGGATGGGCGGCGGCGGCGGTGGCCGCCGGTGCCCGCCTCGTCGCCGTCGCTGCCCTGGCCGGCGCTGCCGGAGGCCCCTACCGGCCGGGGCTGCTCGCCCTGCGGGAGGGGCCGCTCCTCGAAGCTGCGGTGCGAGCCCTGCCCTCCCTGCCGGCCGTCCTCCTGGTCGACGCCACCGGCCGCGACCACCCCCGGGGCGCCGGCCTGGCCCTGCACCTCGGCGCCGCCCTGGGCCTGCCCACCGTAGGGGTCACCCACCGGCCCCTGCTGGCAGAAGGCGACTGGCCCGAGGATCGCCGCGGCGCAGCCTCGCCCCTGCTGCTCGGCGGCCGACTGGTGGGCCACTGGGTGCGCACCCGGGCGGGAGCCCGGCCCCTCGCGGTGCATACCGCCTGGGGCACCTCTCCCGAGGCGGCGGTCGAGGTCGTGCTGGCCGCCGTCACGCGCTTCCGCACCCCGGAGCCCCTGCGGGCTGCCCGGGCTGCGGCGCGCCGCGCTCGGGCGGCGGCAGTTGCGCCAACCGCCTGAGGCGTTACCCGGAGCCGCCCGAATCCGCCCACCCGTGTCGGGTAGTGTGCGGCAACCATGGCCCGGACCCCCTCGCTCACCCTTCGCCTCGTCGAGACCGGACTCGCCACCGCCGGCGCGGCCGCTCTCGGCGGGGCCGCCGGCCTGCCCGGTGGCGTCCCCCTGGCGATCGCCACCGGCGCCTCCGCCGGGCTCAATGGGGCGTTCGGCGGATACCGGCAGGTCTACGACTGGCGAACGGCGAAGGGGTGGTTCGCCTTCGCCGCCGATTCCACCTGGGGCCTGCTCGGGACGACCCTGGGCAACGTGCTGAACCTGGTCAACCTGGCCGGGAAGGCCTCCGGCTACCGGCCCGATTTCAGCCGCCGCCAGAACCGGCACGTGTTCGAGAAGGGCGCCTGCATGGAGCGGGGGTTCGCCTTCACCCACGGGAACGTGATCAGCAACGCTTCCACCGGCCGGGAATCCCTCGTCGAGGAGCGCCGCTCCTTCATCGACCGGCACGAAGGGCTGCACGTGTGGCAGAACCGCATCTTCGGGCCGCTGTACCAGGCGGTGTACGTGGCGTGGTTCGCCGGGGGGGCGCTGGTGGGGGCCTTCACCTGGGCGCTCAAGAAGGACAAGCCCAGGATGAAGAAGCTCGTCGAGACGGCGGCCTACTACGACAACCCGTTCGAGTTCTGGGCCTACAAGCGCGACCAGCACTGGGACAGCAACAGCGCCGACCCCACCCTCAAGTGGCGCCGGCCCAGATGGATGAAGGACGAGGAAACCCCGGCCGAAGACGGCCCGCGGCATGCGGGTCCGGCCCCCACGACGAGTGAGGAGAACCGATGACCTCTGCCCCCGAGCCCGCCCGGGCGGCCGGCCTCCAGCGCTTCTTCAACTGGCTGGGCTTCGAGATCACCCTCGGCACGCTGATCGCCGTGCTCAGCGTGTTCACCGCGCTGTCCTCGTACCAGGGGTCGATGGCCGACTCCGATCAGAACAAGGGCGAGGTCGAGGGCATGCAAGTGCTCAACGACGCCAACGCCGAGTACCTCACCGCCAACCAGGAGATCATCCAGGACTACACCAACTTCGACTCCTGGTACCTCAACCAGGAGGACCCCGACCTCGCCGAGTACTACCAGGGGAACTTCTCGCCGGCGCTGCTCACCGCCCTCGGCCGCTCCGCCGACGACCCCTTCGACGACGCCTACTACGAGGAGATGTACACCTACCCGAGTGGGCTCTTCGACGAGGCCGATACCCTCTTCGGGGTGGCGCAGGAGCACGACGAGCGGGGCGACCGCCTGCAGTTGGTGGTGATGATGACTGCCGTCGGCCTGGCCTTCGCCGCCTGGGCCTCCCTGCTCGACAAGGGAAGCCGCATCCGCCTGCTGTTCGCTGCCCTGGCGATCGTCGCCCTCGCCCTCGGGGCATACTCCTACTTCACCATCCCGCCGGTCTCGGGATAAGCGGGAACCCGCGGCCGCGGGGCCCTGGTTGCCCGGCTACCCCCTCTGCGCCTAGCGGGCGCGCCTCCCCCGCCGCCGCGAGGCCCTGGTTGCTCGGCTACCCCCTCCGCGCCCTAGCGGGCGCGCCTCCCCCGCCGCCGCGGGGGAGGCAGGAGGGGCAGCAGCGCCGGCCGAGTGGCAGCGAAAGCTGCGTACCCGGGGTATCGGACCGCCATACGGCGATCCATGAGCGGCACGCTGATCAGGCGGAAGAGCAGCGTCATGGCAACCGCCCCGCCGATCACCCAGGCGTGCCGCCAGCCGGCGGCGAGGCCGAACCCGCCGATCCCCCACCAGAAGCCCACCTCGCCCAGGTAGTTGGGGTGGCGGCAAAGGGCCCACAAGCCCGAAGCGGCGAACTCGCCGGGGACGGCCGATGCCCGCTGCCGCCGCTTCTGTTCGTCGGCGACGGTCTCGAGGGTCACCGCCGCCAGTGCCACGCCGGCGGCCAGGGCGTCGAGCCAGCCCACCCCCCGGCCCGGCCCCCGGGTCAGGGCGTAGACGGGCAGCATGGCGGCGAACACGAATAGCGTCGGCATCAACTGGAGTCCGGCGAAGGAGACCAGGCGGTAGCGGAGCATCCCCAGGCGCCGGTAGGCGGAGTACCGCCAATCCTCCTGCCCGAGGCCGCTCCATCCCCGCAGGAAGTTGGCCGTCAGCCGGAATCCCCACAGCGCCAGCAAACCGGCCACCAGAGTGAAGCGCAGCGCGTCGGCCCGAACCCCGGCATCCGGGTGCAGGTACCACCAGATCGCCAGCGGCAGCGGCAGCACCGACCAGTACGGGTCGTACACGCTGGTGTTGTCGAAGGCGACGGTCGCCAGGACCACCACCCCGGTGGCCGCCAGGTCCCCGAGAAGGGCGGCGGCCAGGGGCCCGGCGCCGGAGGCCGCCGCGGCCACGCCCAGGCCGGCGGCCAGTGCCGCGCCGTACACCCCGGCCAGCACGGCGAGGCTGGCCCCCTTCGTCCAACGGCGGCGCCCGGGCATCCCGGCAGGCTACCCGGCCCCGGACGCGGCCTCGCCCTGGACGACTGGCCGCGAGGCAACGGTAGGGTGGCGGCCGCCGTGCACCTGCACCCCCTAGACCCCGAGCGCCGCGCCGACGTTCGCCGTTTCACCGGCCTCCCCTTTGCGCTGTATCGGGGCAGCGCTCAGTGGGTGCCCCCGGTGCGCGGCGACGTCCGCCTTGCCCTCGACCGCCGTCGCCACCCCTTCTACCGCCACTCCGAGGCCACCTTCTTCCTCGTCGAAGAGGGCCAGCAGACCCTGGGTCGTATCGGGGTGGCCGATCACCGCAACTACAACGCTCATCACGGCACCCACACGGCCTTCTTCTGGTGCTTCGAGGCCGTTGACGATCCCGCCGTCGCCCACCTGCTGCTGGACGGCGCCGCCGAGTGGGCCGCCGACCGCGGCCTCGACCTGCTCGTAGGGCCCAAGGGCCCCCTGCTCGGCGACGGCATCGGAGCGCTCGTCGAGGGCTTCGAGCACCGCCCCGCCCTCGGCGTCACCTACAACCATCATTACTACCCGGGCTTGCTGGAAGGCGCCGGGTTCGAGAAGGACACCGACTTCCTCACCGGCCGCCTGTACCGGCACCACCACCTGCCCGAGGCGTTCTTCGCCGCCGCCGACGAGGCCGGGGCGGCCCGCGGCTACCGGGCCTTCGCCTTCTCCAGCCGTCGCCAGATCCGGGAGTGGCTGCCCCGCTTCGCCGCGGTGTACAACGAGGCCTTCCGCCCCACCTGGGAGTACACCCCTCTGACCGACGACGAGGTGCGCTCCGCCGTCGAGCGCCTCCTTCCCGTCATCGAGCCGGACCTGATCCGCCTCGTGCTCCAGGGTGAGGACATCGTCGGCTTCATGATCGCCTACCCCGACATCTCGGCGGCTCTGCAGCGGACCGGGGGACGCGTCTGGCCTTTCGGCTGGGCGACTCTGCTGCGGGAGCGCAGCCGCACCCGGTGGGCCAACATCAACGGCATGGGCCTCCTCCCGGACCACCAGGGGACCGGGGCCAATGCCGTCCTCTACGCCGCTCTGGCCCGCAGCGTCGGCGGGGTTCGCTTCGAGGGCGCCGACGTGGTCCAGGTCGACGAGCGCAACGCCGCCATGGTCGCCAACCTCACTGCCATCGGCGTACCCTGGCACCAGAGGCACCGGGTCTACCGGCGCCCGACTTAGGCGCTGCCGGGGGGCGGCCGACTGCCGCAACGCCGCCGGGTCCCTCGAAGCCCTCGGCGGCCTGTTGGTGAACCGCTCCTACACCGCGCTCCCCGGGGAGGAGTAGGGTCGGCCACCAAGGCCCCAAGGGCGCCGATCGCCACGGGAGAGAACCATGGCCGCACCGGCAGGCGTTCACCTGTACGGGTACCGCTGGGTGGTGCTGGGCGCCTTTGCACTGCTCAATGCCGTGGTGCAGGCCAACTGGATCACCTTCGCCCCGGTGACCGACGACGCCGCGGCTTTCTACGGCGTCTCCGACCTGCGCATCGGCCTGCTCTCGATGATCTTCATGGTGGTCTTTGTGGTGGCGTCGATCCCCGCGTCCTATGTGATCGATACCTACGGCCTTCGGGTCGGCGTCGGCATCGGCTCCGTGCTGACCGCCGGGTTCGCCCTGACCCGGGGCCTCTTCGGGGACACCTACGGATGGGTGTTCGCCTCACAGGTCGGTCTGGCAGTTGGGCAGCCCTTCGTGATGAACGCCATCACCAAGGTCGGCGCCCGCTGGTTCCCCCTCCACGAGCGGGCCACCGCGGCGGCGGTGCCCTCGCTGGCCCAGTTCGTCGGCATCATCGCCGCCATGGCCGCTACCCCGGCCCTGCGCGACGGCCTGGGCATGAGGGGCATGCTGGTCTTCTACGGGGCCCTGTCGGCGGCCGCGGGAGTAGCCGCCCTGGCGCTCATTCGCGAGCGGCCCCCCACCCCTCCGGGCAATGCCGAGACCGAGGAGCGCACCCCCGTCTTCGCCGGGCTGCGGCACATCCTGCGACAGCGGGACATGCTGATCCTGCTGGCCCTCTTCTTCGTCGGCCTGGGCATCTTCAACGCCATCACCACCTGGATCGAACAGGTTGTGGCGCCGCGCGGCCTGGATTCCGAGCAGGCGGGGATCATCGGGGCCGTCATGGTGGTCGGCGGCATCCTGGGCGCCGGGCTCCTGTCGGTGCTTTCCGACCGGCTGCGCCGCCGCAAGCCGTTCCTGGTGCTCGCCGTGGCCGGGATGGCGCCGGGCCTCGTGGGGCTGGCCTTCGCCACCAGCTACCCCCTGCTGCTGGCCTCGGCCTTCGTCTTCGGCTTCTTCATGATGAGCGCCTATCCGGTGGGCTTCCAGTACAGCGCCGAGGTCTCCTACCCGGCCCCGGAGGCCACGTCGCAGGGCCTGATGATCATGGCCGGCCAGGTCTCGGGCATCCTGTTCATCCTGGGGATGGACGCCTTCCGCGCCGGGCCCGACGCCGCCATGACCGGGTCGATGGTGGCGTTCATTGCCCTCACCGCGGTGATCATCGCCCTCGCCTCGTTCCTACGAGAGTCGGCGATGATCCGCGGCGCCGACCGTCTCCCGACGACGGCCGTTCCTGCCCAGGGTCGAGGCGACACGGCGGGCTGATCTCCAGGAAGCGGCGGCGCGCTGCCGGTCGCTGAGGCCGGGGACCCTAGGAGCGGACCTCCACGAACCCCGCCGCCGAGAAGTCACCGTCGAAGGCCAGGGCCTCGCGCAATCGCCTCTCGCGCATCACCTGGAAGCTGGTGGCGTCTACCAGCGAGTAGGCCCGCTCGTCGTGCCGGCGCAGCCAGCGCCAGGCCGCGCCCTCTTGCGCGGCGGTCACCCCATGGACGATGAGCCGGCCCGCCTTCCGAAGTGCCAGCACCGCGTCCAGAAAGGCGACGGCCGTGCCGTGGCCATCCCGGCGGCGCAGGAAGGTCCAGGTCTCCCCCACTACGAGGTTCGTGGTCAGCACCGTCTCCTGGCTCCCGAGCCTCTCCACGATCGCGAGGACCTCGGCGTGATGGCCGTCGTCGGGCAAGGCCCAGGCCACCCACCAGCTGGTGTCGGCGAACCTCACGGCCGGTAGACGACGTCGTCGATCTCGCCCGGCCCCGCGCTCACGCCGGCGCTCCCGAAGCCGGCGAGCCCCGCCCAGAGGCTCGTCGTTGCGGCCGGGCTCTCGCCGGGGAGCACGGCAACCAACCCGCGGCGGATCAGCTCGGACTTGGAAATGCCGCGGCGGCGAGCCTCCTCGGCGGCCCGGGCGTCGAGCTCCTCGGGGATGGTGATGGTGATGGCCTTCACAGACACAGGATACATAGGCGGCGACACATGAGTTATGTAGCACCTGCGCGCGACAGAAACGGCCCTCTGTCGCAGGCGATCGGCCTCACGCACCCGCCGAACAGGCGGCCCCGGGCCTCCCGCCTGGGCCTGCCCGGCCGCCGTAGCATGTCGTGTCCGGAGGGCCGGGCCGGAGCAGGTGGAGGACCGAGTGGGGCAGAGGCTCGAACGACCTAGAAGACGCCGAGCAGCGGCCGGGTTCCTGGCGAGCATCATCGGGCTGTCGGCGGCCGGCCCGGCCGCGGCGGCAGTCCCCGACGCCACCGGGGAGCCCTCGCCCCCCGTCGCCCTGGAGACGCCGCCGCCCACCGGCTGGATCGCCCTGACCTTCGACGACGGCCCGGTGGAGGGCACCTACCGCATCCTCGACATCCTCGACGCCCACGGGGTCAAGGCGACCTTCTTCGTCAGCGCCTGGCGGTTGCCCGCCAACGCCGCGATCGCCCGGGAAATCGTCCTGCGGGGACACAGCCTGCAGAGCCACGGGTTCATGCATAACCGCTGGCCCAACATGTCCAGTGCCGCCGTGCGCCGCGACATCGAACGCGCCAACCGGCTGATCCACGAGGCGGCGGGCGTCGTACCGAGCTGCGTCCGGCCGCCCTTCGGGGCAACCAGTGCTCGCACCACCGCCGTGGCCGAGTCGTTGGGAATGCGGGTGGTGATCTGGGATGAGAACTCGGCCGACTACGCCCACCAGAGCAGCGCGGCCCTGCTCCGCCTGGCCCCCGGCTGGGAGCCCGACTCGGTGGTCCTCGCCCACGACACCAACCACTACATCTGGACCCCGGTGCTGGACCAGATCATCGAACTCCTCCAGGCCCGCGGACTGGAATTCGTCACCCCCTGCGGCTACCGGCTGGATCCCCCGCGGCGGCAAGACCCGTTCTAGAGACGCGCTCGCGCCGGTCTTGGGCCGGGCGCTCCCCCGCGTGGCAACATGGGGACCGACCGCGGGCCGAGGAGGACCGAGCACCATGCTGTGGAAGCTGTACTTGATCGGCTTGCCGGTCTTCTTCGCCATCGACATGGTCTGGCTGGGCCTGGTGGCCAAGGGCTTCTACCGCCGCCAGATCGGCTTCCTGATGCGCGACGGCTTCAACTGGCCGGCCGCCTTGGCCTTCTATCTGCTGTTCATCCTGGGCCTGGTGGTGTTCGTGATCGCCCCCGCCCTGGACCGGCACTCCTGGCTGCGGGCCCTGGGCTACGGGGCCCTGTTCGGCCTCATCACCTACGCCACCTACGACCTGACCAACCTGGCCACGCTGCGCGACTGGCCGGTGCTCCTGACCTTCGTCGACCTGGCCTGGGGAGCGACGCTCGCGGCAACAGTGTCGGTGGCGACCTACGGAATTGCGAGCCGCATCGGGGTGTGAGCGGCACGGGCACCGGCGGGCCACGCCCTCCCTCCGACCGAGCAGGTGGTGGCGGCGGCAGCCTGGCGGCCCGGTCTCAGGGGAACCACATGCCGTTGATCTCGGTCACCGAGCAGCCCTCGACCCCGATTCTCCAGAACTGCCCGGTATGGCCGGGAACTTCTCCCAGCCAGCGCCGGTTCTGGCCCACTTCCGTGCCGTCGGCGATCCAGACAGCGAAGGCGGACGCGCTGTGCTCGACCAATTCATCGGGCTGGCAGTAGAGCATCGGCGGAAACGACCCGCTCAA
>JALOLI010000031.1 GCA_025456165.1 Acidimicrobiia bacterium
CTGGGCGCCCCCGCCGCCCTGACGCTCTCGGCCTGGCGCGACCTGGAGCGCGAACAGGCCCGCAGCGGCGAGCCCTGGGCCCTGGTGGTGCGCCGCCGCCTGCCCGGCGGCGAGGCCCTGGCCGACCTGGTGTCCGACCCCGGCTGGGCGGCAGGCCGGCCCGCCGTCGAGGGCTTCTGGCACCTGTGGTCCACCCTCCCCCACGCCGCCGACGTGGCCACGTCCCCGAGGCGCGCCGCCGATCGCGCCGCCTGGTCCTCCCTCGCCCAGGTGCTCGATCGCCTCTACGAACGCGACCCCCGGGCCACCCTCGCCGACTACCTGCGCTGGAGCGAGGCCGAGGACTTTGAGGCCACCCCCCTCCTCGAGTACGCCTCTCCCGACGAAGACCGCCTCACCCTGGCCACCCTGCACCAGGCCAAAGGGGTGGAGTTCGACCTGGTCTTCATCGCCGACGCCGTCGAAGGGGTGTTCCCCGACCTGCGGCCCCGCGAGTCGCTGCTGGGGGTGCGCCACCTGTCTCCCGCCCTGCCCGGCGAGGCTCCCGCCTACGCCCGCTTCCGGCTCCAGGAGGAGAAGCGCCTGGCCTACACCGCCATGTGCCGGGCCCGGGCCCGGGTGGTGTGGACCTGCACCCGGCGCGGGGCCGAAGACGGCGGCGGCCTGCCCAGCCGGGTCCTGGCGCTGGCCGCCGGGGTGACCACCGTGGCCGAGGCGGCCCGGGTGCCTGCAGAGCCGGCCGCTCCCTCTACTCCGCTGGAAGCCGAAGCCTGGCTGCGCCGCATGGTGGCCGACCCGGTGCAGCCCGGGCCGCAGCGCCTGGCCGCCCTCGCCGCCCTGGTAGGCCCGGGCGCCTGGCGGGCCCGGCCGCCCGAGGAGTTCGCCGGGGTCCTCGCCCCCGGGCCCGACGCCGGCCTCATCCCCGCCGGCCTGGCTCTTTCGCCCAGCCAGGCCGACTCCTACCTCGAGTGCCCGCGCCGCTACGCCTTCGAGCGCTGGCTGCAGGTCGGAGCCGAAGGCTCGGTGTACGCCGAGTTCGGCTCGCGGATCCACGCCGTCCTCGAGGAGGTCGAGCGCGGCGCCCTGGAGGCGGGCGCGGCCCACGGCACCCTGGAGGCGGCGCTCGCATCCCTCGACCGGCAGTGGGACCCGGCCCCGTTCGGGGGCGGGGCCTGGGCCGAGGCCTGGCGCCGCCGGGCCGACGCCCTGCTGTGCCACCTGTACGAGCAGTGGCCGGGCAAGGGCCGGGTAGCGGCGGTCGAGCGGCCCCTGGCCCTCGAGGTGGCCGGCGTTCGCTGGCGCGGGCGGGCCGACCGCATCGAGGCCCTGCCCGGCGACCCGCCCCGGCTGCGGATCGTCGACTACAAGACCTCTCGCACCCCCGTCTCCCTGGCCGATGCCGCCGCCTCGGTCCAACTCGGCTTCTACCTACTCGCGGCCTCCGCCGACCCGGAGCTGTCCTCGCTCGGCGAAGCGGCGAGCGCCGAGATGTGGTTCCCCGCCACCGACGCCAAGAAGGTTACGACCCGCGCCTTCGACCCGGGGCGGTTGGGCCAGGTGGAGGAGCGCATGACCCTGGCCGCCGACGGGATCCGAGCCGAGCGCTGGGATCCGCTGCCCGGGGCCCACTGCCGCAGCTGCGCCGTGCGCCGGGTGTGCCCGGCCTGGCCCGAGGGCCGCGAGGCGTACCAGGGATGATCGTCGCCCCCACTCCCGAACAGCAGCAGGTCATCAACTACCCGCTCCTGCCGCTGCGGGTCACCGCCGGCGCCGGGACCGGCAAGACCACCACCATGGCCCTCCGCCTGGCCGCCCTCATCCGGCGCGAGGGCCTGGAGCCCGAAGAGGCCCTGGGCATCACCTTCACCAACAAGGCCGCCGAGGAGCTCGAAGTCACCACCTACCACGGCTTCGCCTATGCGGTCCTGGCCGAGTTCGGTCCGCTGGTCGGGGTGGAGCGGGGAGTCCAGGTCATCACCCCCGGCTACACCCGCCAGCTGCTGCGCGACGCCCTCGGCGCCGCCCCGCGTCGCACCCTCGACCTGACCGCCCCCGGGTTCCGGGTCGACGAGCTGGTGGTGCTGGCCGGCCAACTCGGCGACCACCTGTGCGACCCGGGCACCCTGGCCGACGCCGCACCCGGCGACGAGGTGCAAGCGGCCCGCGCCGAGATGGCCGAGGTGCTGGCGGCCTATGCGGCGCGCAAGGCCCGGCTGGGGGCCATCGACTATGCCGACCTGATCACCCTGGCCCACCGTCTGCTCTCCACCCACCCGGCCGTGGCCGAGCGCCTGCGCGTGCGCTACCGGGTCGTCCTGCTCGACGAGTACCAGGACACCAACCCCGCCCAGCGCGAGCTGCTGCGCCTGGTCTTCGGCGGAGGCTTCCCGGTCACGGCGGTGGGCGACGCCGACCAGACCATCTACGAATGGCGGGGAGCCTCCCTGCAGAACTTCGAGGACTTCCCGGCCCACTTCCCCCGCGCCGACGGCACGCCGGCCCAGACGCTCTACCTGGCCCACAACCGACGGTCCGGCAGGCGCATCGTCGACCTGGCCAACCTGGTGCGGGGCCAGATCGCCGCCCGCAGCGGCCTCGAGCGCCTCGAGGCCCTCCCCGAGGCCCCGCCGGGCGAGGTGGCCACCGCCTGGTTCCACAATGCCCTCGACGAGGCGCGCTGGATCGCCGCCGAAGCGGTGCGGCTCCACGAGGGCGGGGAGGTGGCCTGGCGGGACATGGGCATCCTGTTCCGCCGTCACGCCTCCATCGCCCTGGTGCGCGACTCCCTGGAACAGGCCGGCGTCCCCGTCGAGGTCGCGTCGCTGGGCGGCCTGCTCGACGTGCCCGAGGTGGCCGACCTCCACGCCTGGCTGCGCATCGTCGGCCGGCCCGACGACACCGCCGCTCTCATGCGGGTGCTGCTCGGGGCTCGCTACCACCTGGGGCTGGGCGACCTGGCTCCGGTGGCGGCCCGACCCACCCGCCGGCCCCCCGGCGAGCCAGCCGACCCCGAGGCCCCGGCGCGAGGAATGCTCGAAGGCCTCGACCGGCTGGAAGACGCCTCCGCCCTCTCCGCCGAGGCGGCGCGCCGCCTGGCCGCCTTCCGCACCACCTACCGCCGCCTCCTCGAAGCGGCCCAGGGCCTCAGCCTGGTCGACCTGTGCCGCCGCATCCTCGACGAGACCGGGGCCTGGCCCGAGGTAGAGGCCCTCGGCGACGCCGCCCGCCTGTCGGCCCGGCTGAACCTCTACCGCTTCCTCGACCTGGCCGAGGGCTGGAGCCCCCTAGAGGGCGCCCCCTCCCTCGACGCCTTCCTCGACTACCTGGACCTTCTGGGCGAGGACCGCGCTTCCGAGGAGCTCGACACCGCCCGGGTGAGCGGTGAGGATGCCGTCGCCCTGCTCACCGTGCACCGGGCCAAGGGGCTGGAGTGGCCGGTGGTGTTCGTCCCCGCCCTGGCCAAGGGCACCTTCCCCGGGTCCCCGCACACCCTGGAAGACCCGCTGGCCCAGCCCCGGTTCCTGCCCTACGAGATGCGCCTCGACGCCGGCTACCTGCCCGCTCTGCCCGACGACCCCGAGGAGCGCAAGGCCCTGGTCCGGGGTCGGCACCAGGACCAGGAGTGGCGCACCGCCTACGTGGCGGTGACCCGGGCCAAGCACCGGCTGGTCCTCACCGGGGCCTACTGGTACACCGAGAAGCGGCCCAAGGAGCCGAGCCCCCTGCTCGATCTGGCCGCCCAGGTCGACGGTGTGGAACGGCTGCTCGTTACCGAGGCGCCGGGCGAACCGCCGGCCGCGCTCCGTTTCGACCCCGACGACGGCAGCGACCCCGACCCCCTCTTCCCCCAGGGCCCGCGGGCGGCGCTGCGCCTCGCCGTGGCCGACCCCTCGTTTCCCACCCGGCTCGCCGCCGAAGCCGGCCGCGGCGCGGCGTTCACCGCCGCCGCCGCCCGCCTGGCGGAGGCCCTCGATGGGCTCCCCCAGGCTCACCCTCTCCCCGCCGCCGGTCCCGCCTTCCGCACGACCGTCACCGCCCTGGTGACCTTCGCCTCCTGCCCGCTGCGCTTCCACTGGAGCGCCGCCGACCGCCTCCCCCGCCGCCCTTCGGCGGCCCGGCGCCGCGGGGTCGACATCCACCGGCGCATCGAGCTGCACCACCGCGGCGGCCTCCCTCCCGAGGAAGCGGCCGAGTCGCTCTACGACCTGCCGGCCGGCGAGACCCGCCGCGGCGCCGACCCCTTCGCCGCCTTCCGGGCCTCGCGCTTTTCGGCCGCCACCCCCGTGATGGTCGAGGCCCCTTTCGAGCTGCAGCTAGAGGGCTTGCGCCTGGCCGGGCGCATCGACGCGGTGTACGGGCCCGAACCGGGGCTGTGGGAAGTGGTCGACTTCAAGAGCGGCCGCCGCCGTCCCGATCCTGCCCTGCTGGTGCAGTTGGAGGCCTACGCCGTCGCCGTGCACGAGGCCGGCTTCTCCGGTGCCCCGGAGCGCACCCGGGTGACCTTCGCCTACCTCGGAGGGAAGGCCCTCGAGGAGGTCACCGAGGAGGTCGACGCGGCCTGGCGGGAGGCCGCCCGCACCCGCCTGGCGTCGCTGCTGGCCGCGGCCGCGGCCGGAGAACGCACCCCCTCACCATCCGAGGCCTGCCGCACCTGCGACTTCACTCGCTTCTGTGCCGCCGGGGCCGCCTGGGTGGCGGCGCACCCCCTCAAACCACCCGGCCCCCGGCCACGTCGAGCACCAGGGTCACCGGCCCGTCGTTGAGCAGCTCCACATCCATGTGGGCCCGGAAGCGGCCGGTGGCACAGGGGACTCCCGCCCGCCGCAGCCCGTCGGCGACCAGGCCCACCAGGGGCTCGGCCGCCTCCGGCGGGGCTGCCGCGGTGAAAGACGGACGCCGCCCGCGACGCACATCCCCGTACAGGGTGAACTGGCTGACTACCAGCACCGCCCCCCCGGCTTCCACCACAGAGCGGTTCATGAGCCCCTCGTCGTCGGGGAAGATGCGCAGCCCGGCCAGCTTCTCGGCCAGGGCGGCGGCGTCGGCCGGGCCATCCCCGGAGGCAGCCCCGACCAGCACCAGCAGGCCCCGGCCGATCTCCCCGACCGTCTCCCCGCCGACCCGCACCGCGGCCCGGGTCACCCGCTGCACCACCGCCCGCACGGCACCTCCTGCCGCGCCAGCCTATCGGGAACTTCACCGGCGCTTCATCGTCCTCGAATCCCCGCCGCCGACGCTGACACCACCGACACCAGGAGGTGCCATGAAGAAGTGGGCGATCGTCGGGCTGGTGGCGCTCCTCGCCACAGTCGCCGTCGCGCCCGCCGCCTCGGCGGCGACGGGCGAGGACGAGGCTCGCGTCACCCTCCAAGGCCGCGGCCTGCTCCAGGCCGGCGGGTCCGGACAGGTCGAGATCTCAGGCGCCGGGCGAGTTCGCCTGGTAGTGACCGGCGACCTGACGATCGTCGACCGCGCCGGGGACGCTCGTGTCTGGGTACGGGGCGTACCCGCCGCCGATGACACGGCCTTGACCCTCGAGGGCTTCCGCGGCGCGGTGGGCGTCACCGGCTCCGACTTCACCATCGAAGCGGAGGGGCGGATCCTGCTCACCGCCATCGGCCGCGGCACGGCCGTTCTCGAAGGCACCGGCTGGTACCGGGTGCGCCACGACGGCTGGGGCCGCTGGTCCGACACCGGCGCTGCACTGGCCTACCCCGCCTGAGAACGCGCTCCTGCTCCCCCGCCCCCGGGCCCGGTGCCGCCGGGCCCGGGGCGCGCCCAGGCCCGCAGCACGGCGTCGGCGACGAGTTCCGTCGGGACCCGGTATTCCCCCCGGGCGATCCGCCGGCGCAACGACTCCAGGACGGCGGCCCGCTCCGGCGACGCACGGCCCGGAGTCGGGGGGCCCGGGCTCATACCGAGAACCGCACCACCATCACATCGCCTTCGGCGATCACGTAGTCGCGTCCCTCCACCCGGCCCTTGCCGCCGGCCCGGGCGGCATCCCAGCCTCCCGCCGCTATGACTTCGGCGATCGGGGCGATCTCGGCCCGGATGAAGCCGCGCTCCATGTCGGTGTGGATCTTGCCGGCCGCCTCCCGGGCGTGGGCGCCGCGCCGCACGGTACGGGCGTGGACCTCCTTGGGCCCCGAGGTGTAGAAGGTCAGCAAGTGCAGAGCGTCGTAGGTGGCCCGCACCACCCGGGCCAGGGCGCCTTCGCCGAGGCCGAACCCCTCCAGCATCTCTGCCCGCTCGTCGGGGTCCAGGCGGGCCGCCTCTTCCTCGATGTGCGCCGACAGCGCTACCACGCTGTCGCCCGGTGGCACCACTTCGGCCACCGCTGCGGCCACATCCCCGGCCTGCGGGTCGTCCTCGGCGACGTTGACCACCCAGACCGCCGGCTTCAGGGTGAGCGGGGCCAGGTCGCGGAAGGCAGCGTCCTCGATCTCGTTCCAGTGCCGGCTGCGCAGCGCCTTCCCCTCGTTGAGGACTTCCAGCCCGGCGGCTATGGCCGCCGCCGCTCCCTTCTTGGAGGGATCGGCCGCCGCCTCCTTCACCGCTTTGGGCGCCTTGCGGGTGAACACGTCGTGGTCGGCCACCGCCAGTTCGAGGAGCAGCATCTCGGCCTGCTCCACCGGGTTGGTGCCCGACTCGTCGGCCGGTACCCCTTCGTCCTCGAAGGCCCGCAGCACCACCGCGATGGCCTCCATCTCCCGCAGCCGCCCCAGGAAACGGCCCCCCAGGCCGGCAGCTCCGGGCCGGGCCATGGCCGGGAGATCGAGCAAATCCAGAGTGGCGTGGACCGTCTTGTCCGGACGCTCCACCGCTGCCAGGGTCTCCAGCAGAGGATCGGGCACGCGAGCCACCCCCACCGCCGGCTCCACCGTGGAGAAGGGGTGCGGCGCGGTGTGCGCCCGCAGCCCGGTGAGGGCGTTGAAGAGGGTGGTCTTGCCCACGTTGGGGAGGCCGATGATCCCGACGGTCGCCACGAACCGATGGTACCCGCGTTGGGACTTGCGCCGCTGGGGGTCCTTCGGGGAGCATGGCCCCGTGCTGGAACTGCGGGGCTTGTGCAAGGCCTTCGGGGAAACGGTGGCCCTGGACCGCGCCACGCTATCGGCCCGGCCCGGGCGCATCCTGGGATTCCTCGGCCCCAACGGGGCGGGCAAGACCACCGCCATGCGCGCCGTCTTCGGCCTCGTCGCCCTGGACGGCGGCGACGTCGCCTGGGAGGGGCATCCCCTCGGCCGGCCCCAGCGCCTGCGCTTCGGCTACATGCCGGAGCAGCGCGGCCTCTACCCCCGCATGCGAGTCGGCGAGCAGCTCGCCTGGCTGGGCCGCATCCACGGCATGACGGCATCCGCTGCAGCCCGCGCCGCCGGCTCATGGCTGGAGAGGCTGGGGCTCGCCGACCGGTCCCGGGATCGCCTGGAGGCGCTCTCCCACGGCAATCAGCAGCGCGCCCAGCTGGCCGCCGCCCTCCTCCACGATCCCGACGCCCTGGTCCTCGACGAGCCCTTCTCCGGCCTCGACCCCATGGCCGCCGAGGCCCTCGCCGGGATCATCCGGGAGCGGGCGGCCGCCGGCACGACGGTGCTGTTCTCCAGCCACCAGCTCGATCTGGTCCAGGATGTGTGCGACGACGTGGCCATCATCGATCGGGGCCGGGTGGTGCTCGCCGGCTCCCTCGAGGAGGTGCGGGGCCGCGCCCCCCACCGCCGCCTGGACCTGGCCCTGGCCGGCGACGCCGCCTGGACCCCCTCGCTTCCCGGCATCGAGTTGCTGGGCACCCGCCCGGGCCTGGCCACCTATCTGGTGCCGGCCGACGCCGACCCGGCCGCGCTGCTGGCCGACGCCTCCCGGGCGGGCCGCGTCACCCGCTTCAGCTTCCAGCCCCCCACCCTGTCCGACCTCTTCCGCGAGGCGGTGGGCCGATGAGCGCCTCGCGCGATGTCTACCTCGTGGCCCTGCGGGAGGTGCGGGAGCGCACCCGCAGCCGGGCCTTCATCGTGTCCACCGCCTTCACCCTGCTGCTGGTCATGGGGGTGCTGGGAGCGATGGCGTTCTTCGCCGACCGACCGCCGCCCGCCTACGCCGTCGGCGTGGTGGGGCCCCGGCCCCCCGGCCTCGACGGGGCACTGAGCCTGGCAGCCACCGGCTCGGGGGCCCTGCTCAGCACCGAGTCGCTCCCCGACCGGGCGGCGGCCGAGGCGGCGCTGGCCGAGGATCGGATCGACGCCGCCCTCCTTCCCGGCGGCACCATCCTCGTCGAGCGGCGCAGCAGCCCCGACCTCGAGTCACTGCTGACCTTCGCCCTCCGCCAGGCCGGGTTCGTGGCGCGCCTGGCCGAGGCCGGCATCGATCCCGGCGAAGTGGAGAGCCTGCTGCTGCCCGCCTCCCGGGTGCGGGTGGAAGCCGTCGGCGGCGGGGGTGACGACGGCGGGGCCGGCCTGGGCGTGGCCACGGCCGGGGTGGTGGTGCTCTTCGTGGTCATCTCCTCGTACGGCCAGTGGGTGCTCACCGGGGTGCTGGAGGAGAAGGCGAACCGGGTGGTGGAACTGGTCGTGGCGGCCATCCCGGTGCGACGGCTCCTCGCCGGCAAGGTGGCCGGCATCGGCCTGCTCGGCCTGATCCAGCTGCTGCTGCTCATCGGAGTCGGGCTCGGCGCCGGGGTGTCCTTCGGGCTGTTCGCGCTTCCCCGGACCGCGGTGGCCACCGCCGTGTGGGCCGTGCTCTGGTTCCTGCTCGGCTACGCCTTCTACGCCGTGATCTTCGCCGCCGCCGGGTCGCTCGTGTCCCGCCAGGAGGATGCCCAGGCCGCGGCCATGCCGATCGCCCTGGGGGCAGTTGCCGTGTACCTCGCCGTCTTCGTCGTGGTGATCCCGTGGCCGGAGTCAACGGGGGCCCGGGTCCTCTCCTTCCTGCCCCCGGCGGCGCCCATCGCCTTCCCCGCTCGGATCGCTCTCGACGCCGTCGCCCCCTGGGAGCCCTTCGTGGGGGTCGCCGTCATGGTGGCCGCGGTCTACGCGGTGGTGCGCCTCGCCGCCCGGGTGTATGCCGGCGCCCTGCTGAGCAGCGGCGCCCGTCTGGGCTGGCGCCAGGCCTGGCGCTCGGCTCGCCACGCTGCCGCCGGCTGAAGACCGCCCGCCGCCTCGGCGCAGATGCCGCCGCCCGCTTTGAGGGGGCGGAGATTGCGGCCCAACGGCGACCTTCCCCACCGCTACCGACGGAGGCGGGCGGCTCCGGCCCGAGCACTCAGGCCGGATGCCGGCCGGTCAGGTACTCCTCGGCGCAGTTCGCCCTCCGGCGCAGGCGCGCCGCCTCCTGGGGGGCTCCGCGCTCTTCGTACTCGGCGGCGGCCGCCTGCAACTCGTCGGCTTCGCGGCGCACTATGTCGCGCACGTCCTCTGCCGACAGGCGCCGCCGCGGCACCTCGGCCCACCCCTGGACATCCGTCGGGTGCGAGGGGCCCAGTTCCACCGCCTCTGCGTTGGCGATCGCCGCCATCAGCGTCCGGATGACGGCGACGCGCTCCGCGTCGCCGTCCTTGCGGGCGGCGCCCAGGTCGGCCTTGAGGCGAGAAACCAGCGGCATCCGGCTCTCCCAGGAAGGCCCCTCACTCTCGCAGCCGCCGCCCCGGCCCGCCAGCCGAGCCAAGCCCCGGGGCCTGCCGGCTCATGGCGAAGACCCTCGGTGCCACCAGGCGGCCCCTAACCTGGCGCCCGTCCCGGCCACCGTGGGCCGGTCCGAGGAGGCAGGCAGTGAGCCCCAGCCGGCGCGGCCGGGAGATCGAGTTCCCCCCGGTGCCCCGCGGCTTCACCCGGCGGCCCCCCCGCCGTGGGGGTCCCGGCCGCCTCGTCGCTCTCGCGGTGATCCTGGCGCTGCTCGTCTCCGGCGGCATCGTCCTGTTCCGCCGCCTCCAGGCCGACGGCGCCGTCTCCCTGGTGGTGCTCGGCCTCGCCGACTCCAGCGGCGACCCGGAGCGCCTCGTCGGCGCCGCCATCGCCGGGCCCGGAGCGCTGCAGGCTACGACCGACGAGAACGGGGCGGCCAGCTTGGCCCTCACCATCCCGGCCGAAGTCGAGGTTTCGGCCCCCGGTTACGAGACCGGGACCTTCCGGATCACCGACGTGCCCGACGGCGGGCCCATCGGCCTGCAGTTGGAGCCGGTCGTGCTGCGGGGCCGGGTCACCGACCCCGACGGCGCAGGGATCGCTGCGGTTCTGGTCCGGTCCGGCGAGCACGAGGCGACCACCGACGACTCCGGCGCCTTCACCCTCGTCGCCCCCCTGCCCGGTCCCATCAGCGCCACCCGATCGGCGTGGGAGGGAGCCGAGGAGGAGTGGGATGGCTCCCGCCGGGACTTCGAGATCGTCCTGGAGCCCTTCGCCGTCAGGGGGATCAGGGTCACCGGGGTGGCTGCGGGGTCGTCCACCGACTTCGCCCGCCTCCTCGACATGATCGAGGGGACCGTCGTCAACACGCTGGTCTTCGACACCAAGGACGAAGACGGGGCGGTCCACTACGCGTCCCAGGTCCCCGCCGCCCAGGAGAGCGGAGTGGCCCGGGACACCTACGACGTGGAGACCGTGCTCGCCGCCGCCCGGGAGCGCGGCCTGTACACCATCACTCGCATCGTCACCTTCCAGGACCCCAAGTGGGCCCCGGCCAACCCGGAGCACGCCGCCCGCAACACCGCCACCGGCGGCGCATGGGTCAACGACCGCGGCCTGGCCTGGGCCGACCCCACCGACCGGGAAGCCTGGGAGTACCCGCT
>JALOLI010000271.1 GCA_025456165.1 Acidimicrobiia bacterium
CACCGCCTCGGGGTGCAGCGGATCAAGCATGAGATGGAGGACCGCTGCTTCGCCATCCTCTACCCGCCGCGGCACGCCGAGATCCAGGAGCTGCTGCGCACCCGGGCCTCCAAGCGCGACGCCTACATCGAGGAGTTCATCGCCGAGGTCGAGCGCCTGCTGGCCGAGCAGCGGACCCCGGCGACGGTGAGCGGGCGCCCCAAGCACGCCTACTCCATCTACCGCAAGATGGTCGATGCCGGGCGCAGCTTCGAGGAGATCCACGATCTCATCGGGATCCGCATCATCACCAGGCAGGTGGCCGACTGCTATGCCGCCCTGGGACTGGTGCACACCCACTGGCCGCCGGTGCAGGGGCGGTTCAAGGACTACATCGCCATGCCCAAGTTCAACCTGTATCAGAGCCTGCACACCACCGTCCTGGGGCCGGATCGCAAGCCGATAGAGGTGCAGATCCGGACCGAGGAGATGCACGAGCGAGCCGAGCGGGGCATCGCCGCCCACTGGGTGTACAAGGAGGGGACGCCGCCGGAGGATGTCGAAGGGGTGCGCTCCATCAGCGCCCTGCCCCGGGAGTACGAGAACCCCGAGGAGTTCCTGGCCAACCTGAAGCTCGATCTCTATCAGGACGAGGTGTTCGTGCTCACCCCCAAGGGCGAGGTCAAGAGCCTGCCGCGGGGGGCCACGCCGGTGGACCTGGCCTACTCGGTCCACACTGAGGTGGGCCACCGCTGCACCGGGGCCCGGGTCAACGGGCGACTGGTGCCCTTGAGCACTCGCCTGGAGTCGGGCGACATCGTCGAGATCCTGACCTCGCGGTCTGAGGACCACGGGCCGAGCCGCGATTGGCTCAGCTTCGTGCGCACCACCCGGGCGGCGGCCAAGATCCGGCAGTGGTTCTTGCGGGAGCGGCGCGAGGTCGCAGTAGCCGAAGGCCGGGAGCAGGTGGCCCGCCTGCTACGCCGCGAAGGGCTGGGGCTGAGCGCCTCGGCCCGAGATGAGAGCATGGAGCAGGTGGCGGAGTCCCTGGGTTTCAACGACCTGGACAGCCTGTACCAGGCGGTGGGGGAGGGGGCGGCGCAAGCGGCCACCGCAGTGGCCCGACTGGTGCGCCTGGTGCGGCCCGAGGCCGAGGTTCTGGAGGAGCCCGGGGAGGGCTTCGACCTGCCGCCGGTGGCGCGGGAGCGGCCCCTGGGGAAGGGGATCATCGTCGAGGGCCTGGAGGACATGTGGGTCCGCCTGGCCAAGTGCTGCGCCCCCGTGCCGGGGGACGACATCGTCGGCTTCGTCACGGTCGGCCGGGGCGTCTCGGTGCATCGGGCGGACTGCACCAACATCGGCGCCCTGGGGGTGGAGCGCATGGTCGAGGTGGAGTGGGGGGTGGAGCAGGCGGGGACCTTCCCGGTGTGGCTCCAGGTGGAAGCGCTCGATCGCCCTCGCCTGCTGCGCGACGTCACCGCGGCCCTGGGTGACATCGGTGTGGACATCACCGCCTCATCCTCCCGGCTGACCCGGGAGCGCACCGCCGTGCTGCGTTTCGAGATCGAGGTGTCGGCGCGCGACGACCTGGCCCGGGCTCTCGCTGAGGTGCGGGGGGTCGAGGGGGTCTATGAGGCCCGCCAGGTGTTCCCGGGGGGGGACTGAGGCTCGCCGGCTAGGGCGCTTCGCAGTAGCTGGAACTACTCAAGGTAGACGAGCCAACTACCGAGAGTAGTGGCTATGAGCTTGCTGTCTCGCCTCCGGTGCCGCGACGAGGGCTTCTCCGTCATCGAGGCGATGGTGGCTGTGACCCTGCTGGCCCTCGCCATCGCTCTGAGCATCCAGCCGGTGGTGTCCGCCCTAGCCCAGGTCAGGGAGTCCCGCCGCCTGTCGGTGGCAGAGCACCTGGCACAGGCGGAGTTGGAGGGGATCCGCGCTCTGAAGTACGAAGACGTCGGGATCCCCGGCTACACGCCGTCGGGAGTGCTGTCGGCCGACCGGGATGTCACCGTTGGCGGGGAGGTCTACCACATAGAGATCTACGCCGCCTACGCCGGGTCTCTTACCGGGCTGGACGTGATCGCCCAGGGCGGCGACGGGGTGCCCGGGGCCTGGGACCCCGGCGTGGACTACAAAGTGGTGCAGGTCTCGGTGACCTGGGAGGGGCACGGGGAGCCCGTGATGGTCCAGACGATCGTGGCCCCGCCCGCTATCGGCACCCACGAGGGCATCGCCAACGCCCGGGTGGCCATTGCGGCCCACGAGCCTTTCGCCGCTGGTTCTTTCGTGCTCCCGGAACTGCAGGTGCAGGCCGCACCCGCGGCCGCCATCCGCTCCCGAGTGCGCAGCGCGGTTCAGGTGTTCCCGGCGATCGCGCCGGCCAGCTACCTGGTCGGCCTGGCCGTGGCCGACGGGTGGGTCCTCCACCCCGTCGACCTGGCCGCCGGCCTCAACCAGATCGTGGTGACAGCCGGCAACCTGGCCGAGACGGTGTTGCGGGTGTACCGGCCCGCTCGTCTCATCGTCACCGTCACCGACCAGGCCACGGGTCTGCCCCTCACTGGGGCGAGGATCTCGCTCAAGCACAACCCCAGCGGCCAGACGACGGACTACCCGGTTGGCCAATACACCGTCACCGGCCTGATCCCCGATGCCTACGACATCACGGTGTCGGCGACCGGGTACACGTCGTATGCGGCGCTGTCGGTGAACATCCCCGCCAACTACCCGACCCCGGACCACAGCCTCGATGTGGCCCTGCAGTTGGCGCCGGTGGAGCAGCGGACCGTGACCTTCACCGTCAAGGACAACACCGGGCGGGTGTTGAACGGGGCCACGGTCAGCGTGCCCCATCCCACCCGGGGCCTGCTCACCGTCACCACCGGGGCCAACGGCCAGGCTTCCCTCCTACTCGAGGTGGGTGCGAGCTACACCGCTACCGGCTCCACCGTGTGGGGCCACGGCCCGGCGTCGGCGGTCTTCAACCCGTCCACCACG
>JALOLI010000032.1 GCA_025456165.1 Acidimicrobiia bacterium
CGTCGGCACCAACAACGAGGATCTGCTGAAAGACCCGCTCTACCTGGGCTGGCGGGAGCCCCGGCTGCGCGGCGATGCCTACTGGTCCCTGGTCGATGAGTTCGTGATGGCGGTCAAGGAGGTCTTCCCCCAGGCCCTGCTGCAGTGGGAAGACTTCGCCAACATCACCTCCTTCCGCCTGGTCGACACCTACCGCGACGTGATCACCTCGTTCAACGACGACATCGAGGGCACGGCGGCGATGGTGCTCGGCGGCCTGCTCGCGGCCACCCGCCGCCTGGGCGGCGGCATCAAGGATCGGGTGTACGCCATCTACGGCGGGGGCTCCGCCGGCACCGGGATCTACCGGCAACTGGTCGCCGAGATGCAGGCCGAGGGTCTCACGGCCGACGAGGCGTCGGCCCGGGTCTTCGTCATCGACCTGCCGGGCCTGCTGGTCGAAGGCGACAAGAGCCTCGATCCGCGGCTGGCGAATCTGGCCACCAAGCGCGAGGTGGTGAGGGGCTGGCACGTCCGGGGCGATCGCATCACCATCGAGCAGGTGATCGAGCACGCCAAGCCCACCGTCCTCATCGGGGTCTGCGGGCGCTCGTGCCAGTTCACCGAGCCCCTCATCCGGGCGATGGCGGAGTACGCCGAGTCGCCGATCATCATGCCGATGTCCAACCCCACCGCCAACGCCGAGGCGATCCCCTCGGACGTCATCACCTGGACCGGGGGCCGGGCCCTGGTGGCCACCGGGAGCCCCTTCGGCGACGTGACCCACGAGGGCCGCAGGCATCGCGTCGGGCAGGCCAACAACGTGTTCATCTTCCCCGGCGTGGGCCTGGGGGTGATCGTGTCCCGGGCGCGCCGAGTGACGCCGGCGATGTTCGGCGCGGCGGCCCACGCCCTGGCCGCCCTGGTCGACGACGAGATGCTCTCCCAGGGAGGGCTGTACCCACCGATCACCGAGGTGCGCGAGGTGTCGCGCCGGGTGGCTCACGCCGTGGCCCTGCAGGCGGTGGCCGACGGGGTGGCCGATCCCATGGTCGACGTGGAGGCACTGATCTCCCAGGCGATGTGGTACCCGGCTTACCTCCCCTACCGGCCCTCCTGAGCGAACCTCTCCCCGTGGCGCCGGCAACGCGGCCGGGGTAATCTCGCCCCAGCGGAGTAAGGGGCCCCCCTGCAAGGGGCAACCTTGCAGCAGTCAGCCCCCGGCGGCTTCCCCAAGTCACCGGGGGCTTCTGCATAGGGGGCTACCCGCCGGAGGAGCGAACTTGCGACGCGGCGAACCGGGGAGCCTGCGAGCGGTGGCCCTGCCCACCGAGCACGGCGGGTGGGGTTTCACCCTGGAGCCCATCTTGCTTGGATCGGTGGTCGCCCCCAGCCTCGCCGGGGCCGGCCTGGCTGCGGTGGCGCTGGCCGTGTTCCTCGCCCGCCGCCCCCTGCGCCTGCTGACCGAGGATTGCCGCAGCCGGAGGTGGCTGCCCCGGACCGCATCCGCCTGCCGAGTGCTGGCCGTCTGCGCCGCGGTGGCCGCGGCCGGATCGGCGGTGGCCGCTCTGCAGGGCGACACCCGGTTCTGGTGGGCGGCGGCCGCCGCCCTGCCGGTCGCCGCCGTCCAGGTCGGCGCCGACCTCGCCCGCCGCAACCGGGCCTTCGTCGCCGAGGCCGCCGGAGCCCTGGCCATGGGAGCCACCGCTCCCGCCATCGCCCTGGCGGCCGGTTGGGAGCCGGGCCCGGCCTTCGCCCTCTGGGCCGTGATCGCCGGGCGGGCCGTGCCCTCCATCCTCTTCGTGCGAGCCCAGATCCGTCGTAGCAGAGGGCCGGTCGCCCGCCCCGCCGCGACCCACGCCGCGCACGGCATCGCCCTGGCCGCTCTCGCCGGCCTCGCCGCCGGCGGCGCGCTCCCCTGGGCTGCAGCCGGCGCCGTCGCCGGCCTCTGGGCCTGGGTCGTCGTCAGCCTGAGGCGGCCTCCGGTGCCGGCACGCACCCTGGGCTGGACCCAGGTAGCCGCCGGCCTCCTGGTGGTGGGGGCAACCGCCGCCGGTCACCACCTAGGGTGGTGAGGAGCGCAGGAGTAGGTTGGGCCTGTGCGCATCAGCAACATCCACGAGCGTTCCTTCGCTGCTTCACCCGATGCCGCCGGGCGCCTGCTCGACGGCCTGAGCGGCCGGCCTGATCCCCTCTGGCCCACCGAGCATTGGCCGCCGATGCGCTTCGACCGGCCCCTCGCCGTCGGGGCCATCGGCGGTCACGGGCCGATCCGCTACCGGGTCGCGGAGTACTCCCCGGGCAGCCACATCGTCTTCGGCTTCACCGGGCCCCCCGGCCTGACCGGTACCCACGAGTGGCGAGTGGAGCCCGCCGGAGAGGGATGCCGGCTGCGTCACGCCATTGCAGGCGCCGCCGCCGGGTGGATGCTCGTCGCCTGGCCGACGCTCTACCGCCCCCTCCACGACGCCCTCATCGAAGACGCCCTCGACAAGGCGGAGCGGGCCCTCACCGGCACCGTCGCCCGGCCGCGCTCCTGGTCGTGGGGCGTGCGCCTGCTCCGGCGCGCCGCCCGCCGGTAGCGGCGGTAGCGGCGGTCAGCGCGCCGGGAGGACCGGGCAGGTCTCCGTCAGGTCGGCGGTCCCGGCCACCGTCTCCACCGCGTCCAGGGCCGCCCGCACCTTGGCCCGGATCCGTTCCGGGTCCACGATCGGGAGGTTGCGGAAGTTCAACTCGTGGGCGTAGTAGGGGTACCCGAAAGCCACCGTGGCGATGTCGTTCAGGTCCAGCGTGGCGGCGTATTCCACCAGGTCGGGCAGGAAGGACAGCGGGATGTTGCTCTTGGCGCTCTCCCGCACGGCCCGGGCGATCTGCGGAAACCGCGTTGCGACGGTCACCCCGTCGATCTCGGCAGCCAGGGCGCGCAGGGTGCAGCGCTGGCGCTCCATGCGGTGGGAGTCGCTCGAACCGGTGCGGTTGCGCACGAAGGCCAGGGCCTGGTGGCCGTCGAGGTGGTAGGTGCCCGGTTCGGCGATGTTCACCCGCACCGGGTCTTCCCCCTCCCGTGCCGGCGAAAAGCCCACGTCCATGGTCTCGGTGATGTAGATGTCCAGCCCCCCCAGAGCGTCCACGAGGTCCACAAAGCCGGCCATGTCGACCAGCACGTAGTAGTCGATTCGCAGGCCGAGCAGGAGGCTCAGCACCCGGCGCAGCGCCTCCATGCCCGGATCGACGGCTTCGGGGAAGGTCCGCACCCAGGTCTGGGTGTAGGTCCACACGGCGTTCATGCGGTCGGGGAAGCAGTGGCAGGACTGCTCCTCGAACCCCTCCCGGGGGGGAGGCTCCACCCCGGCCTTCTCGGCGGCGGCCACGGCCTCCTCGTACTCGTCCTCGATGAAGGCGTCGTCCCAATCCTCGGGCAGCGGGGCATACACCATGTCCCGGGAGATGCTGAAGAGGATCGCCTTGCCCGTGTCGAGGTTGATGCTCGCCACGATCATCACGTCGGTGCGCAGGCTCCACCGGCCCGGCCCGGCGTCCCCGCCGGCGAGCAGGATGGTCAGGCGTCCGTCGAGGCGATCTTCCTCGAACGGGGCGTCGTAGAAGGCCGGCTCGCCCGGGGTGATCACCGGCCGCACCGGGTGGAGGTCGTCCTCCGGGAGCCACCGCTCCTTGGCCCACTGCGAGGCGTTCGGCGGCAGGGTCGAGGGGGTGATCCGGGGAGAGGTGGTGGTGGTGGGGCCCAGGTCCTCCTCGCTGACCCCCTGGTCGATGAGTTCCTGCTCCCGCTCCTCCAGGGACGGCAGATCGTCGGAGACGGTCAAGGCCTCGATGGTGTCGATGGCCTCGAGCCCGTAGTCGAACAGGATGGCGTGGGGCACGACGACGGCGGCGAGCAGCACCACGAGCAGCGCCCGAGCCGGCCAGCCCCGGCCCGGCTGCGGGCCGGGGCGGAAGCGCCGCTCCAGGGCGTAGGCGTCGGCGACGGCGAAGGCCCGGACTACCAGGATGACCAGATTCAACGCGAGGAGCACCCACACCCAGCGCGGCTGGACCAGGGTGCGCAGCATGTAGACGACGCCCTGGGCGGCGAACCAGAGGGTGGCCCCCAGCCCCACCCCGGCAAGGGCCAGGAGCAGCAGCGACCGTCGCCGGCGCCCGGCGTACCACTGCCCGGCCCCGGGGACCAGGGTGGAGAGGGCAGCCGCCAGCGCAGGGCGGCCGCGACGCCCCTCCGGCTCACTCAGATTGACCACAGACCGGCCTCAAAGACATCGCAGCCACCTTAGGCCGGTTCGCGATCTGCACGAACGGGCCCACGCGGCCCGTCCTTGCCATCCCGGCGCGCGAGACTCGCGGCCGTGACGACCGCAACCGCCCTCTCCCGCCTGGCCCAGCAGGGTGTGTTCGTGGGCACCTGCTCGTGGACCGACCCCACCCTGGTCGAGGCCGGCACCTTCTACCCGGCCCGGGACATGACCCCGGCCGACCGGCTGGCGCACTACGCCGGCGAGTTCCCCATCGTCGAAGTGGACGCCACCTACTACGCCCCTCCGGCGGAGCGCACCGCCGGCCTCTGGGTGGAGCGCACCCCTCCGGACTTCACCTTCGACATCAAGGCCTTCCGTCTCCTAACCCAGCACCCCACCCCGCCCCGCTCCTTGTGGAAGGACCTCGCCGCCGCCCTCCCCGACGAACTGAAGGCCAAGAAGAACCTCTACGCCCGCGACCTTCCCCGGGAGCTGCTGGCAGAGGCCTTCGACCGCTTCGCGTCGGCGCTCCTGCCCCTGCATTCGGCGGGCAAGCTGGGCGTGGTCCTCTTCCAGCTGCCGCCCTACGTGGTGCCCTCCCGGGGCTCCTACGGGTACCTGTCCTGGGCGGCGGAGCGCCTGGCCGAGTACCGGGTGGCGGTGGAGTTCCGCCAGGAGCGCTGGATGGACGAAGCCCATCGGGAGTCGACGCTCGCCTTCCTGGAGGAGCACCACCTCTCCTACGTTTGCGTGGATGCCCCGCAGGGGTTCCGCAGTTCGGTGCCCCCGGTGGCCGCGGCCACCGCTCCCCTGGCCGAGGTCCGCTTCCACGGGCGCAACCAGGAGACCTGGGAAGCGCCCGGCATCGGCGCCGCCGAGAGGTTCCGCTACGACTACTCCTCAGCCGAGTTGCAGGAGTGGGTGCCGCGAGTGAAGGCCCTGGCCGAGCAGGCCGGCCGGGTGCACGTGCTGATGAACAACTGCTACGCCGACTACGGCGTCAAGAGCGCCCGGCAGCTGGCCATGCTGCTCGAGCACGCCTGGTGATAGGGCCGCCGGGGCCGACGGCTCGACCTCGCGCCGCATCACCCCGGCCCGGGTGCCCCTCTCCTACTCCCCCACCGACCCGTCCACCGACTCCCGGATGAGGTCGGCGTGGCCGTTGTGCCGGGCGTACTCCTCGATCATGTGGACCAGGATCCAGCGCAGGCTGGGGGACTCGCCGCTGGGCCAGGCGCGCCGGGCCAACTGCTCCGGGCCGCCGTTCGCCAGCGCCTCGGCGACCAGCGACCGGGAGTGCTCCACGGCCTCCTGCCAGAGCGCGAACAACTGCTCGGGGAAATCCTCCGCTGCCGAGTGCCAGTCCCAGTCGGGGTCGGCCTTCCAATCCACCACATCCCACGGCGGCTGCTTGGCCCGCCCGTGCAGGCTCTGCGAGAACCAGTAGTCCTCGACGTAGGCCAGGTGCTTGAGCAGTCCCCCCAGAGTGATCGTAGAAGCACCCACGGTGGCCCTCAGGCCGGCGGCGCCCAGCCCGCGGCACTTCCAGGCCAGGGTGGCGCGCTGGTAGTCGAGGAAGCCCAGCAGGGTGGCGATCTCGTCGCCGGCGATGGGCGGCTCCGGGCGGCCGTGCTCGTCGAGGTCGGTCATGGGCGGCGCTCCTGTCGGCGGCGAACCGGATGACCCGCACGATATCGGCGCGCCGCGGCGGCCGCGCCCGGCGTGAGCCCCGCCTCCCGAGGTCCCGCCGCCCGGCGCGCCGGACTACCTTTCCCTCATGAGACTCACCTCCCCCGCCTTCGCCGACGGAGCGGCCATCCCCCTCCGCTTCACCTGCGACGGCGCCGACCTCTCGCCGGCCCTAGAGATCGCCGACTTGCCCGAGGGCACCGCCTGCCTGGCGCTGATCATGGACGACCCCGACGCCCCCATCGGCACCTGGGACCACTGGGTGGCCTACGACATCCCGGTGGCCGCCTCCATCCCCGAGGGGATCAAGGCCCTGGGCATCGCCGGGCGCAACTCCTGGCGCAAGACCGGCTATGGGGGGCCCTGCCCGCCCTTCGGCGAGCATCGCTACTTCTTCAGACTGTACGCCCTGGGCGCCCCGCTGGGCCTGCTGCCGGGCGCCTCGAAGAAGCAGGTCCTCGAAGCCATGCGGGGCCGGGTCCTGGCCGAGGCGTCGCTGCTGGGCCGCTACACCCGGCGCTAGACGCCGCCCCGCGGCCCCGTCGGCGCCCGGAGCCAGCGCCGATGGACCAGGTAGGCCACCGCCCCGGCGGGGATGGGCAGCCAGAACGAGAAGAGACGGTAAGCCAGGGTGGCCAGCAGGGCGTCTCCAGCGGCGATGCCCGACACCGCCAGGGTGGCGGCCAGGCCGGCCTCCACGAACCCCAAACCCCCGGGGGTCAGGGGGATCATGGCGAGCACCGAGGCCGCCCCGTAGGCCAGCAAGACCAGGCTGAGCCGGGGTTCGGCCCCGATGGCCCGCAGGGCGGCCACCAGCACCAGGTAGTCGAGGATCCAGTTGGCGGCGGCAAACCCCACCGCTTGCCACCAGTGCCCGCCCATGGCGCCAACCAGTTCGTTGCGGGTACGCAATAGGCCATCCCGCCGCACCACCCGGCCCCGGAACATCCAATGGGGCGCCAGGCGGCTGAGCCGCTCCAGCAACCGGCCGGCGAGGGCCAGCGGCCAATCGAACCGGACCAGCGCGGCGCCGATGCCCAGGGTGAGGAGGAAGAGGACGAGGCCGGCCAGGGCCACGGCAAGGAGGCCGCGCGGCACCGCTGCCGCCACCGCTGCCGAAAGCGCCCCGGCGGCCGGCAGGGCGAAGAGGACCATGTTGCTGATCAGCGAATTGGCGGTGAGGGCGGCGGCCGCCCCCGCCGGTTCCACTCCCGAGCGCCGCAGCAGGCGGAAGTACACGGTCCCCCCCACCACCACTCCCCCCGGCACGGTCCGGCTGGCGGCATTGGCCGCCAGTTGCGCCGTCGCCGCCACCGGCCAACTGAGCCCCGGGACCGCCAGGCGAGCCAGCGCCCAGGCGGCGCCGAAACTGGCGACCTCGAGGCCGAACATGACCGCCAGCCACGGCCAGTTCACGCGGCTCAATTGCGGGGCGCTGGCGAAGACGGCCAGCAGTTGCGGCGCCAGGTAGTAGAGGGCGACGGCTCCGGCGATCAGGAGCAAGAACCGGAAGGCCATCGGCAAGAGCCAGCGCCACCTCCCGGGCTGGCGAGTCTGGGGCGTCGAGGGGTGGGCATCGTCGGGCACAGCCCATAGGATGGCGCATCGCGCCGGCCTGCGGAGTGATCCTGCTCCCGGCCGGGGCCGGTCAGCCCTGGAGCCCCACCACCAGGCCGCTCCCGGCCGGGATCCCCTCCAGGATCAGGACTTCCCCTTTCCGCCGGGCCCGACCCTCGCCCCAGAGCACCCGGGGCTCCCCGCGGGGCACCGGCACCTCCAGCTTCGCCAGGGCGGGGCCCCGATTGACCAGCACCAGGATCTCCTCGCCCTCGAAGCGCCGCGAGAAAGCGAAGGCCTCCTCACCCTGCCACCGCAGCCGCCAGTCCCCCCGGCGGAGGGCGGGGTCCGCTCGGCGCAGGCCGGCCAGGGCCCGCACCATCTCCAGCAGGCCGCGGTCCCAGTCCTCCGGGCGGTGCCAGGGGAAAGCCCCCCGCGACGCCGGCTCCTCCCCGCCGCTCATCCCGACCTCGTCGCCGTAGTAGATGCCGGGGGCCCCTGGAGTAGTCAGCTGGAACAGCACCGCCGGTACGAGGCGGGCTCGTTCGTCCCCCGCCATGTGCAGGAAGCGCTCGGTGTCGTGGCTGGAGAGCAGGTTCTGGTTCGCCTCGGTGACCTCGGGGGCGTAGCCCGCCAGCATCCGGGCGAAGCCGTCGAGAAAGTCGCCGGTGCCCAGCTCCCGAGTGGCGAAATAGCCCAGGCAGAGGTCGCGGAAGGTGTAGTTCATGGTGGCGTCGAAGCGGTCTCCCTGCAGCCAGGGCGAGGCGTCCCCCATGATCTCGGCGAGCAGGTAGCAGTCCGGCTTCACCTGCCGGCACACCCGGCGGAAGTCCACCCAGAAGTCGGCATCGATGTAGCGGGCCACATCCATGCGCCAGCCGTCGAGGCCGTGGTCCCGTAGCCAGTAGGCCGCCACATCGAGGAAGTACTGCCGGGCCTCCGGGTGGGCCAGGTCCAGCCGGGGCATGGTGGGCACCCCGTACCAGGCCTCGTAGGTCGGCTCCACGATCGCCCCGTCGTCGGTGGCCACCTCGACGGGGACCCCGGTCTCCCGTTCGAGGCCGTCCATCACCCGGCGCAGATAGGCCCCCCATCTCGGCTCCGACTCGGGGGTCAGCAGGTGGGGCCGCACCCGCACCCGCGGCGGCCAGTCGTTCACCACGAACCACCCGGCATAGGCCGAGGACCGCCCCCGGGCCACGACGTCGGCGAAGGCGAAGAAGCGCGGGTGGCAGTGGTTGAAGGAGGCGTCGAGGACGAGGCGCATCCCGTGCTCGTGCAGGGTGGCCACCAGGCGATCCAGGGCGGCGTTGCCCCCCAGCGCCGGGTCCACGGCGTAGAAGTCGGCGGCGTCGTAGCGGTGGGTGGAGGGCGAGGCGAATACCGGGTTCACGTAGACGACATCCACCCCGAGGCCGGCCAGGTAGCCGGCCTGCTCGGCGATGCCCACCAGATCGCCCCCCTGGAATCGCAGCCAATGGGGCGGGCTCCCCCAGGGGTCGGCCCCCGGCGGGGTGAGGGCCGGGTCGCCGTTGCAGAAGCGCTCGGCACAGCGAGCGGGGCCACCGCATCGAGGTCCAGGGACCAGCGATCGAGGCGCTCCACGGCGTTGCTCACCCCGGCGGGCACCAGGTACACCGCCCGGCCCCGGGAGTCCTTCAGGGCGAACGTGTACGAGAAGCGGCGCCGGCCTGAAGGCAGGACCACTTCCCAGAACGAGAAGCGCTCCGTGCAGGCCCAGCACTCCATGGGGTGCCCCGATCCATCCTCGAGGACCAGGTTGGCCGCGGTGAAGCCCGCCTCGGCGCGCAGGCGGAAGAGGACGCTGCCGTCGGGGCGCGGGTCGCAGCAGGCCCGGTCGGCCGGGTCGTAGCGCAGGTCGGCCGGGTACAGGCTGGCGTTCTCGCCGTAGTAGCGGGCGTCGGGGAAGTAGGGGCGGGGCATGGCCGCCGGGATGGTACTGCCGGCAAAGCGCTGCAGACCGGGGCCGTGCTCCCCTAGGGACACGACCCGGCGTCGCAAGTCCCCTGGCGGCAGGTCCCGTCGCAGCGGACATCCCCCGACTGCCAGTAGGAGCACGACGCCCCCTCCTCCAGGGGCCCTTCGGGGCCCCGGCAGGCGCAGGCCTCCTTGCTCCCGCCTTCACACGCCTGACAGAAGCCGGTGCCCACCGAGTAACAGACCCCATCCACCGGGCAGAGCGCCTGCCCCGCGGGGCACGGCGAGCCGCATGGGGGAACCACTTCCACCAGCGGCACGAAGTTGTAGCGGCAGGGGTGGGTGTCGCGAAGGAACGGACGGAGCCGCACCGTGGCGTCGGTCAGAGTGAGACGAGCGGCCCCGGAGCCGCAGTCGAGACCGGCTTCGCCCTCGAGCACCGCCCCCGGCGGGGGCGTACCCGTGCCGAACGCTCCCTGGGGCCGGCAGTCGGAGCGCCCCAGGCAGTCGGCGGGGATGGGCAGATCGGCGGCGTCGAGAACCACGGTGCCGGTTACCACCAGGTCCGGCGTGATGGGGAGGGGCCCGGAGGTGTACGCGCCCAGGCCCTCCCAGGGGATGGCCGCGAGCACCGCCACCAGGTCATCGGCCGAGGAGACCACGATGGGATCGGGGCACTCCAGGGGCGGCAGGGTGGTGGTCGTGGTGGACGACGACGCAGTGCCGCCGTCGTCGCCGCACCCGGCGGCGAGCATCACCACCGCCAGGACCAGCAGAGCAGGCGTCCGTGTCACAGCGTTTCCTTCCCGGAGGCCGGCCACCAGACTGCCACGCCGCCGCTCCCCCTGCTCGACCCGCCGGGCGTAACCTCCACCCCATGTGCGACACGATCGTCCTGGTGGGCCCGGGGCGGGTGCTCTTCGCCAAGAAC
>JALOLI010000272.1 GCA_025456165.1 Acidimicrobiia bacterium
CGCCGGCGCTGGCCACGTACACCGTGCCGCCCACGATCACCGGGTTGTTGAGCCACCCTTGCACTCCGACCTTGGCGGCCCACACGATGCTCGGGCCGGTGATGGCCGGAGCCTCCATGCAGCCGGTGCGCTCCGGCGTCGCCTTGAAGGTGCTCCACTCGGTGTCGCCCTCCGTCGGCGGGCACATGATCTCCGACCCGGCGGCGCCGGTGGTCGTGGTGCTGATGGGCCGGAGGATGGTGGGAACGGTGGTGACTCCGACGCCGCCGGGGTCGGGGGCAGGCTCCGGCTTGGTGAACCACCAGACGGCCAGGCCGCCCAGCGCGGCTACCAGGAGGGCGGGGAGGATCCAGCGGAGCCGGCGGATCCCATCGTGGGCGAAGATGAACTCCCCGCGGCCGCGGCGGTTGGCAAAGAAAGTCAGATAGTCGCGACGCCGGCTCATGGGCGGCCTGCCTCCCGGCTCGAGGCTAGAGGGTGCGGAGAGATGGGGGAAGCGGTGCCGTCGCCGGAGTGGCGCCGCATCCACAGGAAGATCCCTGCCGCCGCCAGCAGGTGCCAGGCGGCATGCGCCTGCAGCGGCGAGTCAGGGCGGCACCAGGGCCCGTCGCTTCGCCCCAGCAGCCAGCACACCCCGCCGAGGGCCAGGAGGAGCCAGGGGAGGAGGGTGGCGAGGATCGCCCCGGCGTTGCGGTGCGAGCCGGCGGACTCTCTCTCCCTTGCCCACCCCCGGGCGCGATGGACGGCGAGGGCGGCGAGGAGGACGCCGACGGCCAAGCCGTCGAGGCGGGCGGCCCAGGCGGTGAGGCCGGCGTGGAAGAGGAAGGCGGCGATCCCGGCGAAGGTGAGGGCGGCGGCGGCAACCCTGCGGGACCAATGGCGGCGGCCGGAGGGGGACGCGGCCAGCAGGGCCGTCCCGGCCGCGGCAAGGGCCAGCGAGGACCAGGCATTGGCGGGCTGTCGGATCCTTCCCGGGCCGGCCGCCTCGCAGTCGCATCCCGCGGCCGGGCAAGGGGCCGGGGCGCCGGGCAGGCCGGCCCACGCCCAGGCGACGGCGCCTCCGGTCAGCGCCAGGGCGGCCGCGAGAAGGAGCGCTCGGCATCGCACGGCCTCATGGTGGCCTCTTGGGAGGCTCGGGGCGAACCGGTCCGGGAGCACCAGCAGCAGGGCCTAAGAACGCGCATCAATAGGTCCGGGACATGATCGCTGTGCGCCGGTCCACAGACCCCAGGGTGATGATGCGGGCTTTCCTATTGATGCGTGTTCTAAGGGGGTACGCGAATAGGTCCGTCTCAGGGCCGGATACCGGCCGGCTGTCGGCCGCCATCCGGCGAAGGGCGACAGCCTGTTGGCGCACCCCCTTATCCTCCCTTTGTGATCACCAACGCCGAGATCGCCGCGGTGCTCTACGAACTTGCCCGGCTCACGATCCTGGAGGAGGGCTCGGCGCAGTCGTTCCGGGTGCGGGCCTACGAGGCGGCGGGACGGGCCGCCGAAGGCCATCCCGAGCCGCTGGCGGCTCTGGGCGAGCAGGAGATCGCCGCCCTCCACGGTTTCGGTCCCGGGACCGCACGCAAGGTCCGGGAACTGGTCGACGCCGGGCGCATCGCGGCGCTCGACCGCCTGCGCGCGGAGTACCCGCCCGCTTTCCAGGAACTGACCCGGGTCCCTGGGGTGGGGCCGAAGACCGCCCTCGCCCTGCGGGACCACCTGGGGGTTCGCTCGGTGGACGACCTCCGGGCGGCCCTGGACGCCCAGGCGGTGCGCACCCTCCCCGGCATGGGGGCCAAGAGCGAGGAGAACCTGGCCCGGGCCGTCGCCCGGCTCGGCCTGGGGGGCAAGGAGCGGCGCGTCCCCATCGCCGATGCCCTCCGCGTCGCCGGAGACGTCGCCGCCGCCCTGGCCTCGGTGCCGGGCGTCACCCGGGCCGAGGCCATGGGCTCGCTGCGCCGGTTCCGGGAGACCATCGGGGACGTGGACGTCGTGGCCGTCACCGCCGGCGACCCGGAGGCGGTCATGGCCCGCTTCACCTCTCTTGCCTTCGCCTCCGAGGTGCTGGGCGCCGGCGCCGCCAAGTCGGCCATCGTCACCTCCTCCGGCATCCAGGTGGACCTGCGGGTGGTGGCCCTGCACCAGTTCGGCTCGGCGGCGCTGTACTTCACCGGGTCCAAAGCGCACAACATCCGGCTGCGGCAACTGGCCATCGAGAGAGGCTGGACTCTCAGTGAGTACGGACTGGCCGACACGGAGAGCGGCCGGGTGCTGGCCGCGGCGACCGAGGAGGAGATCTACGCCGCCCTGGGGCTGCAGTGGGTGCCGCCGGAGTTGCGAGAGGATGCCGGGGAGATCGAACTGGCTGCCGCCGGCGCCCTGCCCAGGCTGATCGAGGAGGCCGACCTGCGGGGCGACCTCCACGTCCACACCGATCTCTCGGGCGACGGGCGCGAATCGCTGGAGGCAATGGTCGCCGCCGCCGCCGCCCGGGGCTACGAGTACCTGGCCGTGACCGACCACGGGGAGGACCTGGCTAGCAACGGCGTCTCCCGGGAAGCGATGCTCGCCCAGCGCTCCCGGCTGCGAGCCCTCCAGGAGCAGTGCCCCGGCACGACGCTCCTCCACGGGGTGGAGTTGAACATCGGCCCCGACGGCTCGGTCGACTACGACCCGGAGTTCCTCGCCGGGTTCGACTGGGCGGTGGCCGGGGTCCACTCCCACTTCGACCTCGACCGGGAGGCCCAGACCCGCCGCCTCGTGGCTGCCATGCGGAACCCGGCGGTGCGGGCCATCGCCCACCTGAGCGGGCGGCGCATCGGGATCCGGCCCGGCATCGACCTCGACCTCGGGGCGGTGCTGGCCGCCGCCGAGGAGACGGGGACGGCCCTGGAGGTCAACTGCCACCTCGATCGCCTCGACGTCTCCGGCGAAGTGCTGCGTGCCGTCCGGGGCCGGGAGGTGCTGCTGCTCATCG
>JALOLI010000273.1 GCA_025456165.1 Acidimicrobiia bacterium
GCACGAGTCGTCGGCGTCGCCGAGCAGGTGGTCGGAGGTGGAGGACCCTTCCAGGGTGTCGGCGCCGGTGCCGCCCCAGAGGTAGTTGACTCCCGGGCCACCGATGAGCAGATCGTCGTCTCCGTGCCCGGATAGGACGTCGCCGCCTGCCCCGCCGTCGAGGAGATCGCCGCCCGCCCCACCGCCGAGGCGGTCGTCGCCGGCCTCGCCCCAGAGCCGGTCGTTCCCGTCCCCGCCCGAGAGGAGGTCTGTGCCGTCGCCGCCGTGGACCGTATCGGCGCCGGGCCCGCCCCAGACGATGTCGTCGCCGTCGCCGGCGCAGATGAGGTCGTTGCCACTACCTCCCAGGATGGTGTCGCTGCCTTCTCTCCCCACGATCACGTCGTCGTCGGCGGTCCCGACGAGGAAGTCCGGTCCCGCCGTGCCCACGATGGTGGCCACCCGGCCGTCGCAGACCAGCGACGGCCACGGCTGCGGGGAGAGCACGGCGAAGGCGGAGTCGCGGCGCCCCACCCGTTCCAGGCTGCGGGCCAGCGAGGCCTCCAGCGCCCAGGACGGGGCCCCTTCCCCGTAGGCCAGGGTGTGAGCCACGGGCAGCACCCGCCTGGTGGACGGCTCCACCCAGGTGGGGGTGACGGCGGCTTCGGTCACCGCGAAGCCCCCGCCCGGCTGCTCGGCCACGGTGAAGTGGACGATGATCCCGTCCTCGGCCCCGGACTTGGTGCCGTCGGCGGCCGTCTGGATGTTGGAGAGGTGGTCTCCCATGCCGTAGACGACCACCTTCCCGTTCACCCGGGCGATGGGCTGTACCACGTGGGCGTGGTGGCCGAGGATGAGATCCACATAGGGAGAGGCGGTGAGGGTCTCCGCCAGGCGGGTCTGCTCCCGGTCCGGGCCCACCTCGTACTGCGTCCCCCAGTGAAGGCTGACGATGGTGACCTCTGCCCCGTTCTCCCGGGCCCAGCGGGCGTCGGCCAGGAGGGCTGCGGCGTCGATGAGGTTCACCGACCAGCGGGCATCGGCGGGGCACGGCTCGTTGGTGCCGATGGTGTAGGCCAGGTGAGCCACCCGCACCCCATTGACGCGATAGAAGGTGGGCAGGCGCTCGTCGGCGTCGCGGGCGGTGCCGGCGTGGCCCAGGCCGGCGGCGTCGAGGACCTCGAGGGTCTCTCGCACCCCGGCGAGGCCGCGGTCGAGGGCGTGGTTGCCTGCGGTGGAGCAGGCATCCCATCCGGTTGCCACCAGGGCGGCGGCGATCTCGCGGGGGCCGTTGAAGTAGGCGGGGTGCTCGTCCAGGTGCTGGTAGAGCAGGCCGGTGTTGGTGGGGGAGAGGGTGCCCTCCAGGTGGCAGACGGCGAAGTCGGCGTCGGCCACCCAGGGCTCCGCCAGGAGCAGCAGGGGGCGGAAGTCGTAGGTGCCCCGGCCCGGGGCGTGGCCTTCGGCGGCGACGGCGATGGCCTGGTGGATGAGCACGTCGCCGGCGGTGGCGATGGTGAAGGACCGGCCGGACTGGCGAGCCCCGGCTGGGGCGGCGGCAAGCAGTGCCATAGCGATGGTCAGGACCGCAACAGAACGCCGCCCCACGGGGGCACCGTAGGGGTCGGGCCGGATTCGAGCAAGGGGGGCGGCGGGGTGATCCGGGAGGCGGATCTTCCGAATGCCCGTGGATCTAGGCGGTTTCGGCGGCGCGGCCGCCTGCTGATGGGTAGTTTCGGATCAGCAGGCCGTCGAGTGGCGGCGGCCACTGGGGAAGGAGCGTCGCCATGGCTGCGTTTCGTTCGGCCGCACGGCCTTCGAGGCTCATCGTGCTCGGGCTGCTGCTGGCCCTGGCGCTGGTCGGCACCGCCTCGGCGGGCGCCGAGGGGACGGGCACCATCAAGGTGCAGGTGCAGTACCCCGACGCGGGGAGCGTGTACCACCCGCTGAAGAACGTCGAGGTCTTCCTGGTCGGTCCGGGGGGACCGCGCTACGCCTGTACCAACGCCAGCGGGTTCGCCACCTTCCCGAACATCCCGGCGGGCAGCAACTACTTCACTGCCACCGGAGTGGGCGTCTCCAGCCTGCACTGCGCCAACGGTGAGTTCCTGACGCCCGGGACCCACCTCAAGTTGTACTTCAAGGCCCAGGGCGGCATCTCGCTGGCTGCGGGCGAGACCAGGACGATCCAGCTGAACACCGACCCGCCTCCCGCCGATCAGATGCAGGTCTGCGGCGGCGAGATGCCCACCATGACTGGAAGCTCGGGGCGTGATGTCCTCGTGGGAACCGCCGGCCGGGACATCATCAGCGCCGGCGCCGGTAACGACACCATCAACGGCATGGGGGGCAACGACACGCTCTGCGGCGGGCCGGGGAAGGATCGCCTGGTGGGCGGCCCCGGCGACGACCTGCTGTTCGGCGAGGCCGGCAACGAATCCGACGGGAACCGGGGGCTCTTCGGGGGGCCGGGGACCGACTACATCTACGGCGGCTACGGCACCGACCTCTGTGACGGCGAGACCATGCTGGGCTGCGAGCCGATCCCGTAGCCCGGATCACCGATCACGCGGCGTGGGCGCCCGGTGCAGGCCGGGTGCCCCGGCTCCTCGGCTCGCGGTGACCCGCCTCAGCTTCCTCGGCAGCGCAGGATCTCGCCTGCTCTCCGGCACGAGTCTGCCGTATCCCCGGCCAAGGTGTCCTCGGGGCCGTAGCCGACCTGCGCATCGGTCCCGAGGCCGCCCCACAGGTAGTCGACGCCCGGCCCGCCGATGAGGAGGTCGTCGCCTTCATGTCCGAGCAGGTGGTCGTCCCCCTCGCCGCCGTCGATGGTGTCGTCGTCGGGCCCGCCCCATAGAGCGTCGGCGCCGGCCTCGCCGTGGAGGCGATCGGCGCCGTCCTCTCCGTACAGGCGGTCGCGGCCGTCGCCGCCCCAGAGGGCATCGTTCCCCGCGCCGCCCCACAGCGAGT
>JALOLI010000274.1 GCA_025456165.1 Acidimicrobiia bacterium
GAGGACGTCAAGGAGTTCTACCTGGGCCTCCGCTCCGGCGACGACAGCATTCGCTCGTTCGCCGACGTGAAGCAGTACCGCCGCAAGAAGAGGTGGCTTTCGTGAGGGCGCGCCGGTTGCACGAGGTCCTGCCCCCCGGCGGCGAGTCGGGGCAGGTGATCCTCGAGGTGGAGAACATCCACCTTGCCTTCGCCGGGGTGAAGGCCATCGACGGGGTGTCCTTCAAGGTCCACACCAACGAGCTCTTCGCCATCATCGGCCCCAACGGCGCCGGCAAGACCTCGGTCTTCAACTGCATCTCCGGCGTGTACCACCCCCAGCAGGGATCGGTGCTCTTCGAGGGCCGCCAGCTGCTGGGCATGCGCCCCGACCGCGTCGCCAACCTGGGGATCGCCCGCACCTTCCAGAACATCGAGCTGTTCCCGCAGATGACGGTGCTCGACAACCTGATGCTCGGCCGCCACCGCCACGTCGACTACGGGACGCTGGCCGCCCTGGTCCGTGTGGGCAAGGCCAGCCGCGAGGAGGCCCGCAACCGCGAGGTGGTCGAAGGCGTGGTCGAGTTCCTCGAGCTGCAGGCGGTGCGCAAGTCCTACGTGTCGATGCTCCCTTACGGGCTGCAGAAGCGGGTGGAGCTGGGCCGGGCGCTGGCCATGGCCCCCCGGCTGCTGATGCTCGACGAGCCGGTGGCCGGCATGAACCTCGAGGAGACCGAGGACATGGCCCGCTTCATCAACGACATCCGCTGGGAGCTGGGCATCGGGATCATCCTGGTGGAGCACGAGATGCGGATGGTCATGGACCTGGCCGACACCGTGCTCGCCGTCGACTTCGGCCGGCCCATCGCCTGCGGGACCCCGGCCGAGATCCAGAGCAACCCCGACGTGATCCGCGCCTACCTGGGCGAGGAGCACGGCACGGCCCCGGCGGGAGGAGGAGACTCGTGACCACCCTGGCCGACGCCCCCGCCGCCGTCTCCCGGGCCGTCACCGCTCCCGGCCGCTTGCGCCAGGTGGCCCGGGAGCGCCCCGGCGATGCCGCCCTGCGAGTGAAGAACCGGGGCATCTGGCGGGAGGTCTCCTGGGCGGAGTACTGGGACCAGGTGGAGATCTTCGGCCACGCCCTGCTGGCCATGGGGGTCCAGCCGCGCGACCGGATCGCCATCCATTCGGAGAACCGCCCCGAGTGGCTGTACACCGATGTCGGCACCATCTCGGTGCGGGCGGTCTGCATGGGCCTATACCCCACCAACCCCACGACCGAGGTGCGCTACCTGCTGCAGAACTCGGGGTCCCGGCTGCTGGTGGTGGAGGACCAGGAGCAGGCCGACAAGGTCCTCGGCATCCCCGCCCCCGACCTGCCGCTCCTGGAGCGCATCGTCTACATCGAGCAGCGTGGCACCGACCGGTACCACGACCCGCGCCTGGTGTCCTGGGACGCCTTCATGGAAGAGGGCCGGGCCCATCGGCAGGCCCACCCGGGTGCCGTCGAGGAGCGGATGGCCGCCGCCAAGGTCGACGACCTCGCCTACCTCATCTACACCTCCGGGACCACCGGGCCGCCGAAGGGGTCGATGCTCACGGTGGGCAACTGCGACTTCTCCGGGAACATCCTGGCGAGCGCCGACGGCCTCATCAATCCCCCGCCGGGGCCCGACGACTTCGTCCTTTCCTATCTGCCGCTGTGCCACGTGTACGAGAAGGCCATCGCGGTCTGGCTGCCCCTCTGGACCGGGGCGGTGGTGAACTTCGGGGAGTCACTCGAGACCTTGATGTCCGACATCCGCGAGATCCAGCCGACGGTCTTCCAGGGGGTGCCCCGGATCTGGGAGCGCATCCACGCCGGCATCCAGGTGAAGCTGGCTTCGGCTTCACGGCTGAAGAAGGTGAATGCGGCGATCTGGCTTCGGGTGGCTCGCTGGCTGGGCAAGACCCTCGCCCGTACCGGCGGGAAGCACACCCCGCTGAGCGCGGTGGCCTACTGGTTCGGCAACCTGCTCCTGTACCGGGCGTTGAAGGACCGGGTGGGGCTGCGCCGCTGCCGCTTTGGGGTGTCGGCGGCGGCCCCCATCGCTTCGGAGATCCTGGAGTACTTCATGTCGCTCGGGGTGCCGATCCACGAGGCCTACGGCATGACGGAGAACGCCGCCATTGCCACCACCAACCGCCCCGGCCGGGTGCGCCTGGGCACCGTGGGGGAGCCGTACCCGCAGATCGAGTTGAAGATCGACGAGCAGACCGGGGAGATCCTCACCCGGCACGGCGGGTCCTTCGTGGGCTACTGGGAGATGCCCGAGGCCACCGCCCGCACGCTGGACGAGGAAGGCTGGCTGCACACCGGGGATGTGGGGGAGTGGGTCGACGGCACGCACATCAAGATCGTCGACCGGATCAAGGACATCATCATCACCTCCGGCGGCAAGAACATCTCGCCCTCGGAGATCGAGAACACCCTGAAGACGTCGCCTTTCATCAAGGAGGCGATCGTCATCGGCGACCGGCGCAAGTACCTGACGGCGCTGATCGGCATCGAGTTCGATGTGGTGAGCGAGTGGGCTCAGCGCCACAAGCTGGCCCACACCACCTACCGCGACCTCTCTGAGAAGCCCGAGGTGATCAAGCTGATCCAGAGGGCGGTGGACGAGACGAATGCCAAGTTCGCCTCGGTGGAGCAGATCAAGAGGTTCACCCTGATCCCTAAGGAGCTCGATCACGAAACCGGCGAGCTGACCGCCACCCAGAAGGTGAAGCGGTCCGAGATCGAGAAGAAGTTCGGCGACCTGATCGAGGGGATGTACCGATGAGCCTCCTCCAGGCTCTCATCAACGGGATCTCCCTGGCGGCGGTATACGCCTTGCTGGGGATGGGCTTCGTCATCATCTACAAGTCGATGCAGGTGCTGTCCTTCGCCCAGCCCGCCCTGATGCTCTTCG
>JALOLI010000275.1 GCA_025456165.1 Acidimicrobiia bacterium
TTCCAGCCGGAACAACTCGTCGAACACCAGGCGGCCCCGGGCGGTCTCGGCTTCGGCCGGAGATTCGGGGAAGTGGATCCCGGCGAGGGCCGCGTCGCGGGACGCCAGGCCGAGGCGGGCCACCAGGTCGGCCGGGAGGGGGTCGGCGATCGGACGGGACCGGTCCACGGCGTTCGCCAGGAACTGCTCCAGCCGCCAGGAGGCTATCCCGGCCACCGTCGGATAGACGGGCACGATGCGCCCGGTGCGGCGGTGGCCGGCCCCTCCGAGCACGTCCACCACCGGGGCCTTCATCTGCAGCCGGCCCCGGAACCGCTCCACCTTGCCGGACAGGGCCACTTCGGTTCCGGGGGGCAGCTGGCGCTCGCGGAACGGCTGGTTGAAGAAGGTGACCGCCAGCGAGCCGAGGATGTCGGCGGCCACCCGGGGCGCCTCCTCGGCCACCCACCGGCGGGCCGCCTCCTCCGTCTCGAAAGCAGCCGAGGGCAGGTCGGACTGACCCGGGGCGGGGAGGGCCCGCCAGGACCCGCCCTCCTCGACGACCTCGTAGTCCGCCTTGCCGGCCACCACTACTTCCACCAGGGTCAGGCCGGAGCGGGGGCGACGGGCCGCCACCCGCACCACGACCCCCACGATCGTGACTTCCACCCCCAGCGGCGCCCGGGATATGGGAGCCACCAGAGAGCGGTCGATGTGGCGGCGGGGGAAGTGGAAGAGCAGATCGGCGACGCTGGCGATGCCGGCCTTGCGCAACTCCCGGCCCAGCCGCTCGCCCACCCCCCTGACCTGCTCCACCGGGAGCCCGGCCAGGTAGGCGAGGCTGCGCCCGCTCACTCGACGCCGAGGAGATACGGGTAGAGGGGCTGGCCCCCGTCCACCACGTCCACGGGGATGCCGGAGCGGAACTCCTCGAGCCAGGCCCGGGCGGCGGCGGTGACGTCGGGGTCGGCGTCCACCCCGGCGACCACGGTGACCGCCTCGGCCTCGGAGTCCACCACCTTCTCGAGCAGCGAGATCAGGGCGGCGCGGAAGGCCTCCTTCTCCAGGCGCTCCCGGCGGCGGTCGGCCCGCTTGCGGCCGAGGATCAGGCGGAGAAGCCGGCTGAGGAGGCGGGCGACCCGGCCTGGGCCGGCCGGCTCGATCATCTTCACCTTGCCGTCGACCAGGCCGATCCAGTCGCCCTCGTGGATGGTGCCGGCGGGAGTGGTGGCGTCGCGCACCGCCCGGGTCATCTCCCCGCTGCGCACGGCGCGCGCCGCCTTGTCCATGCGCGACACCGCCGTCTCCACCGAGAGGTTCGTGGCGTAGGCCACCGCCGCGGCGATGCCCTGGGGAATGGAGCGGGTGGGGATGACGTGCACCTGCTTGCGGGTGAGGCGGTCGACCTCCTCGGCCGCGGGGATGATGTTCTTGTTGTTGGGCAGGAGCACCACCGTCTTGGCCGGCACGGCTTCCACCACCTCGAGCAGGTCCCCGACCGAGGGGTTCATCGTCTGGCCGCCGATCACCACCCCCTGCGCCCGGTACTGGCGGAACAACTCGAGGATCCCGGGGCCGTTGGCCACCGCCACCATCGCCACCTTGGCGTGGAGGGCGTCGGGCAGCGGCTCGAAGACGAAGGCGGCGCGGTGGAAGTCCTCGGCGGCCGCCTGCTCCAGCAGATCCGTCACCTTGATGCGTCGCGGGCGGCCCGCCTCGACCCCGGCCTCGAGGGCGGCGCCGATGTCGTCGGTGTGGATGTGGCACTTCCAGGCGCCGTCGCCGCCGACGATCACGATGGAATCGCCGATGCCGCCCCAGGCTTCCATCAGACGCTCGTCGGCTCCGGCCGGCCCCTCGAGCATGAACATGACCTCGTAATGCAGGTCGGCGATGGAGCCGCCCTCCCCCCCGGCGTGCCCGTCGCCGGCCAGTTGGGCCGCGGGCTTGAAGAAGGCGGGGGGCAGCACCACCTTGGCCCCGGAGATCTGCTCCCGCAGGCAGGCCAGGAGCAGCAGCAGCCCGGCCCCCCCGGCGTCCACCACCCCGGCGGCCTTGAGCACCGGGAGCAGTTCGGGCGTCTCGAGGAGGGCCTTCTCGGCGCGGGAGTAGACCCGTTCCAGGAGGGCATTGAGGCCTTCGCCCGATGCCGCCCGGGCCTCCTCGGCGGCGTGCCGGAGCACGGTGAGGATCGTCCCTTCCACGGGGTGCCCCACCGCCTTGTAAGCCGCGGCGCTGGCCCGCTCCAGACCGTCGCCGAACTGGGCCGGGCTGATGTCCTTGAGGTCGCGGAAGGCCTCGGCCCAGGCCCGCAGGATCTGGGAGAGGATGATGCCCGAGTTGCCCTGCGCCCCCATGAGCGACCCGTGGGCCATGGCCTGCGCCACGTCGGCCAAGGAGGACTTGCCGTCAAGGGCCCCCACCACCGACTCCATGGTGAGGCCCATGTTGGTCCCGGTGTCCCCGTCCGGGACCGGGTAGACGTTGAGCCGGTTCAGCGACTCGCGGTGCTCCTTGAGCCGGGCGGAGTAACGGTTCATGACCTGCTTGAGGTCCTGGGCGCGGATGGAATCGGTGGCCACGGCGAGGAGTGTATACGGGGCGATCTGGCACGCATCGGCCGGGCTGGTATCCTTCCGGGCCGTTCCCAACAAGGACCCCTGTAGTGTCGTTCGTATGTGAGATCGCCGCCGCCCCTGGGTGGGCAAGCAGGTCAGCCACTCCCATCACCGCAGCAGCCGCCGCTGGCTGCCGAACGTGCAGCGCGTCCGCGTGCGCGACGGCAGCAACTCCCGCCGCATGCGGGTCTGCACCTCCTGCCTCAAGGCCGGCAAGGTCGAGAAGGCCTGAGTCCCGTGCAGGGAGTGGTCCAGGCCTACGACCCCGGCACCGGCCGCGGCGTCGTGCTCGCCCAGCCGGACCGCTCCCCCATCGCCCTTCGCCCCGGGGCGCTCGAAGGCAGCATCTTCCGCCTCCTGGTCCCGGGCCAGCGCATCGTCTTCGAGGTACTCGAGGAAGACGGCGAGCGCTACGCCACCCGGGTGCGGGTCGGCGCCGACGGCTACTGAGGGCCCGGCCCTCCGTCCCGCTCTCCGCCGCGGTGACGCGCCCACAGGGCTTCCAGTACCAGGGTGGCTCCGTCCACGAAGCGCTCCCCTCTGAGCGAGTGGATCGAGTCGAACCCGTGGGTGGCTCCGGGCAGCTCGGCGTGGCCCACCGCCGGCCCCCCGGCGGCGCGCAGCGCCTCGACGAGCCGTCGCGAGTCCTCCGGCCGCACCAGCGAGTCGGCGCCGCCGTGGGCCACCAGGAAGGGAGGCCGCTCGGCCCGGGCACAGCACACCGGAGAGGCTCGCCGCCAGGCCTCCGGATCCTCCTCGGGAGCGACCTTGAGGACGTGGGTGGCCAGGTAGGGCCACTTCGGCCGGCCGTCGGCGGCCAGCAGGCTGTGCACCCCGTACACCGGAAGGCAGGCCTGTACCGCGGTGTCGGCTGATTCGAAGCCCGGCTGATAGACGGGGTCGCCGGCCGTCAGGGCGGCCAGCGCCACCAGGTGCCCCCCGGCCGATCCACCGGCCACCGCGATGAATGAGGCGTCGGCCCCGTGCTCGGCGGCCCCGGCGCGAATCCAGGCGATGGCGCGTTTGAGGTCCGTCAACTGGTCGGGGTAGGTGGCTTTCGGGCTGAGCCGGTACTCCAGATCGAACACCACCCAGCCCCGTCCGGCCATCCGGTGCACCAGCGGCCGGCCCTGCCACCCCCGCCGTCCCCCGGTCCAGCCTCCGCCGTGCACTTGCACCAGCACCGGGCCCGGGCCGCCGTGGCCGCGGCGCCGGTAGCGATCGGCGACCTGGGAGGGGTGGGGGCCGTAGGGCAGGTGCGCCGCCACCTCCAGATCCCGCGGCACACCCGGGTAGGGCCACAGGAGGCGCCGCAGACGCAGCCGGGGCAGGCGCACCGGGGTACCGAGCACCTCGGCCGCCGCCCGCTCCATCACTCGCCGGGCCTGCCCCGCCCGGGCCTGGACGACGGCCAGGCCGGCGAGGGACAGCCCGCTCGCCGCCAGCCCGAGGGCGCCGGCCCAGCCCCCGGTCCATCCAGCGGCGGCGAACCCCCCGGCCAGCCCGAGATGCGCCAGGGCATGGAAGGGCGCCAGCTCGGTGGTGAACAGGGCCGGCACCCACCGCGGCCCGCCCCCGCCCCGGCGAGACAGGGGCCGCAGCGCATTGCCGGTCAGGGCCAGGCCGGCCAGGGCAAAGGAGAGGAACACCAGGGGCACGGCGCGCCAGTATGGCCGCTCGGCAAGCCGCGCCATCCCCCGGCCCGGCTGAGTGGGCACGCGAACAGGCCCGCCCCATCGGCGCACCCCCTGAGTGGCCCCGAAGCACGGGGCGGCGGTATAGTCCGCGCCACCTACCACGGGGAGAAACATGGTCGAGGCCTTCGTGCTCATCCAGACCGAGGTCGGCAAGGCCGCCCAGGTGGCCCTCGCGGTCAAGGGCATCCCGGGGGTCAAGTCGGCCGAAGCCGTCACCGGCCCGTACGACGCCATCGTTCACGCCGGCGCCGACGACGTCGACTCGCTGGGCAAGCTCGTGGTGGCCCGCATCCAGGCGGTCGAGGGGATCACCCGCACCCTGACCTGCCCGGTCGTCCGCCTCTGAGCCCAGCCGCCGCCGGCGACGGGGCCGCGCCCCGCCGCCGTATCGGCGTGCTCCGGGTTCGATCCGACTGAGGTTCTCTTTCGGTCGGGACGCGCTTCGCTCAACCTCGGCGCTGCGGCGCCGACAAGAGAGCGATGCCCTCGGAAGCCTCCTCCCCCGCCGCCCCGGCGCGTCACGGCGCGGATCCCGGCGTCAACCCCGGGGCCCGCGCCCTCTACTCCGTCGCCACCTGCTTCGACGGCGGCACCGACCCGGAGACGGCCCTCTTCGCCCTGGTGCATCGCGCTGCCGAAGCGGTCGGGGCTCGTCGCGGCTGGCTGCTGGTCGACGGCGGCGCCGGGGCCGGCCGGGTGGCCGCCGCCTGGCCCGACCCGGGAGTCGGGGCCCCGGAGGCCCCGGCCGACCCGGCGACCACGCTGACCCTCCCTCTGCTGCATGCCGGCCGTCCCATCGGCACCCTCGTGCTCGGCCCTCCCGCCTGCGGGTCGTTCGGCCAGGGGGAGCGGCGGCTCGCCGCCGCCCTGTCGCATCCCGCCGGCGCCGTCGCGGCAGTCGCCCGCCGCCTCGCCGCCGTCGAGGACGAGGCACGCCGCGCCACGGCTGCCGCCGCCCTGCAAGCCGAAGTGGTGGGCGCCGTCGATCACGACCTGCGCACCCCGCTCACCACCATCCTGGGCGCGTTGCAGACGCTGGCCCGGCCCGAGTTCGCTCCCGCCGACCCCGACCTGGCCGCTCTCCTGGAGTCGGCGCTGAGCCAGGCGAAGCGCCTCCGTCTGCTGCTCGGCGACCTGCTCCTCGCCTCCTCCACCACCTGCCGCAAGGAGGCCCTCTCCCCCGAGGCCCTGCGCTCCCT
>JALOLI010000276.1 GCA_025456165.1 Acidimicrobiia bacterium
CGCTCTCGCCCTTGCCCTTCTCGCCGGCCCCGTCCCTGCCGATGGGGTCCGCCTCGCCCCCGACCCGTCTCCGGCTGCCGTTTCCGCGCCCGCCGGTGCCCCCACCGCCCCCGGGGCGCCGGCGGGCCTTCCCCTGTCGGCCGCCGCCGGGGGAATCGCGGGCCTGGCCGCACTGGCCGCGTGGCGCCGGCCGGGGCGCCGGCCGGAGGAGGGCGAGGCCACCCCTCTGGTCGTCTTCGTCTCCGGGCACGGCAACGGGTCGCCGACGGGCCTCTTCTCGCAGCTGGCTTCCCTCATGGGCCTGGAACGGGGGCAAGCCCGGTACTACGACTACCGGTGGGCGGATGGCGGCCCCGACCACCGGCACGCCTCTGAGGACGCCTCGATCGACGAGACCGCCGGCGCCCTCGACGGCTACCTGGCCGGCCTGTCCGACTCCGGCCGGCCGATCTACCTGGTGGGCTTCAGCAAGGGCGGCACCGGCATCGCCGAACTGGTCGCCCGCTGGGACCGGCGCGGGCCGGAGGCGGCGCACGGGGTGATCGGCGCGGCCCTGCTCGACCCGCCCCTGGCCTCCGGCGTCCACGGGTGGCTGCAGAGCGTCGGAGCCTTCTGGGGCCCCATCCCCGATGACGGAGGGTACGACCCCATCCACTGCGACCGCCACGGCTGCGTCGACACCCGCCGCCACCTCGGCGAGGCCTCGGGGGTCGAGGTGGTGGTGATGCGCAACCCGCAGGCGGGCATCACCAGCTTCGGCGACCTGCCCGAGGGGTTGCGGGTATACGACGCCTCCGACGGCGGCCCCGGGTTCATCGAGACGCTCTTCACCCGGCCCTGGGACCTGGTCTCCCGGGTCACCGATGCCCACCTGGCGGTGCTCGACGACCCGCGGGTGGCCGATTGCCTCTCGGCCGAGATCGCCGGGTCGGGGGCCTGCCCCCTGCCTGTGCCGGGCCAGCACCCCCCGGCCGGGCTCATCGCCCACGGGCCGGCCAGCGGCCTGAAGGTCGCGCTGAACAAGATGATGTGAGCCGGGCGAGGTGGCGGCGGAGTTGGTGAGAGCACCTGCTATGCTCCTGCTTCGCCGGGTCCGACCCCGGCACCTTCTATGAAGGCCACCCAAACCATCATCGAGGAATTCGGCACGCACGCCACCGACACCGGTTCGCCGGAGGTCCAGGTGGCGCTGCTCACCGAACGCATCAACCACCTCACCGACCACCTGAAGGGCCACAACAAGGACCATCACGGGCGGCGGGGCCTCCTCATGCTGGTGGGCAAGCGGCGGCGCCTCCTCGACTACCTGAAGGATCAGGACGTCGAGCGGTACCGGACCATCGTTTCCCGCCTCGGCCTGCGCCGATAGGGAGACGGTCCGCCGGCTCGGGTGCCCGGAAGGGCCTGGGCCGGCCGCGGCAGGCAAGAAGGCACACCGGGGGACTACGCGCCAGTTGCTAGTTGCCACCTCTCGACCCCGCCGAGGTGTGACCACTGGTAATTGGCTCGCTCTCCCCCCCGACGAGAGGTTGTAGAGCGTGTCCGAGATCTCCGTACGCGGCGTCGTAGGCGACGCCGAGATCGCATTCTCCACCGGCAAGCTGGCCTTGCAGGCCGACGGCTCCGTGGTCGTCGCTATGGGCGGCACCGAGGTGCTGGCCACCGCCACCGCCACCCGCAAGCCGCGGGAGGGGGCGGACTTCTTCCCCCTGACCGTCGACGTCGAGGAGCGCATGTACGCCGTGGGGAAGATCCCCGGCTCCTTCTTCCGCCGGGAAGGCCGGCCCACCGAAAAGGCCATCCTGTCGGCGCGGCTCATCGATCGGCCACTGCGTCCCTCTTTCCGGCCCGGGTACCGCTGCGAGACCCACATCGTGGCCACCGTGCTGTCGGTGGACGAAGAACACCCCTACGACGTCATCGCCCTGAATGCCGCCTCGGCGGCGCTCATGGTGAGCCCCATTCCCTTCCTCGGTCCCATCGGCGCGGTGCTCATGGCCTTCGCCGAGGGTGCCTGGATCCCCATGGCCACCTACCCGCAGATGGAGAAGGCCGTCTTCACCATGGTGGTAGTCGGGAAGCGCAACGCTGAGGGCGGCATCGCCATTGCCATGGTCGAGGCTGGAGCCACCGAGAACGCCCTGAGGCTCGTTGCCGAAGGCCAGACGCCGGTGGACGAGGCCACCGTGTCGGCCGGGATCGAAGAAGCCAAGGGGCACATCGCCCGACTCATCGACCTGCAGCTCGAACTGCGGGCGTCGGTGGGGGAGATCCCCGTCGTGGAGTTCCCCGTGACCCTCGACTACAGCGAAGAACTGCTCGCCCGGGTGAGCGAGGCGGCGACCCCGCGCCTCGCCGAGGTGGTGCGCCTCGCCCCCAAGCTGGAGCGCCAGGCCGCCGAGGACGCCGCCCGCGAGGCCACGCTGGCCGAACTGGGCATCGGCGCCGACCATGAGGACTATGCGGCCGCCACCCGCGCCTTCAAGACGGCCACCAAGAAGGCGATGCGGCGCCGCGTCATCGAAGAGGGCATCCGCCTCGACGGTCGCCGGGCCGACGAGGTGCGCCCCATCTCGGTGGAGGTGGGGGTCGTGGCCCGGGCCCACGGGTCGGGCCTGTTCCAGCGGGGCGAGACCCAGGTGCTGAACGTGACCACCCTGGGCATGCTGCGCATGGAGCAGATGCTCGACACCATCTCGTTCGAAGACTCCAAGCGCTACATGCACCACTACAACTTCCCGCCGTTCTGCACCGGCGAGGTGGGTTTCATGCGGGGCCCCAAGCGGCGTGAGATCGGCCACGGCGCCCTGGCGGAGAAGGCCGTGCTCCCGGTGATCCCCACCACGGAGCAGTTCCCCTACGCCTTCCGCCTGGTGTCCGAGGTGCTCTCGTCGAACGGGTCGTCTTCGATGGCCTCGGTCTGCGGGTCGA
>JALOLI010000033.1 GCA_025456165.1 Acidimicrobiia bacterium
CCCTGCGCCGCGCCCGCCTGGCCGTGATCCACGTGGAAGGGCCCGAAGGGGTCGCCGTGATCCCCGAAGCGCTCGACGCCATCTACTCCGGCTACTTCAGCCCGTGAAGACCTGCACCGTCATGAGGCCCAGCGGTCCCTCGACGACGGCAATCCCAACCCGGCGGAACTCGGGGCGCACGATGTTCGCTCGATGGCCCAGGCTGGCCATCAGCCCATCGTGCACCTGGGTGGCCGTCGCCGCCAGGGCCAGGTTCTCGCCGGCCAGCGAGTAGGTGACTCCGGCCGCCTCGAGGCGGTCGCCCACCGACCCGGTAGCCGGGGAGCGGTGCGAGAAGTAGCCCTCGATGTACATCTCCCGGGCGTGTTCGGCGGCCACTTCGGCCAGGGCCGGGCTCCAGGCCAGCGGCGCGACCCCGGAATCGACGCGGGCCCGGTTGAGGAGGTCGAAGACCCCGGTGGCGGCACCGGAATCGTCGCGCAGTTCCGCGGGATCGGCGGCGGGCAGCGCCACCGCTTCGTCCCCCTCCACGATCACCTGCCGTTCGCCCACCGCCTCCCGCAAGTGCAGGAGGGCGGCGACGACCCGGTCCCCCGTCAGCACCCGGATCGCCTCCTGCGGCAGGCCCCGGGGATCGGTGAGGGCCCGGGCGACGGCCGAGCCGTCGAGTTGCCTCCCCACGGCCGCCGGCAGGGGCACGACGAGCAGCAGCGCGAGCACCACCGCCATGACGACGGCGGCCCAGCCGGCGGCCAGGACGGCCCCTCCGGCGCGGTCGATCAGGTTGATGCCCGGGCGGCGCACCCGCGGCTCGATGGCCCGGGCGAGGAAGGCCGCCCCCACCCCGGTAGCCACCAGCAGGATCAGCCCTCCCACCAGCCTCCCCGTGTCGACGGAGACACCGGCCATGGAGGCGATGACCCCGCCGAGCAGGGGCCCGAAGCGGAACCCCAGCACGATCCCCACCACCAGCCCGGCCAGGTCCAGTGCCTCGCGCACCAGGCCCCGGTACCAGCCGCGCACCCCCAGGAACAGGAGGAGGGCGACGAGCAGGGCGTCGATCATGCGGGCGGGGCGTCGAGCTCGATGCGCATCCGCTTGTTGCCCTTGCCCTTGCTCTCGGTCCTGACCACCCGCACCCGGCCCACCTCGATCGTGTCGGCCACGTGGGTCCCGCCGTCGGCCTGGCGGTCGAGGCCCTCGATGTCCACCACGCGAATCGGATCGACGTGCTCGGGGATGAGGCTCACCTTGGTGCGGATGAGGTCGGGGTCGGCCAGGGCCTCGGCCCGGGGGAGGAACTGCACCTGCACCCGGTGGGGCGCGGCGAGCATGGCGTTGAGGCGCTCCTCGACCTCCCGTCCGAACTCGACGCTCATCGACTCCAGTTCGAAATCCATGCGGGCCTGCCCCGGCTCCATGTTGCCGCCGGTGACCTTGGCCCCGTACTCCCGCCAGACCAGGGCCGACAGGACGTGGAGGGCGGTGTGGGTGCGCATCAGCAGGTGGCGGCGGTCCCAGTCGACGGCCGCCCGCACCACCGTGCCCACCGGGGGGGCCGCATCGGGGGCCACCACGTGGAGGACCTCGCCCTGTTCCCGCACGGTGTCGGTGACCGGGGCCCGGCCCCCCTCCCACTCCAGAGAACCGGTGTCGCCGGGCTGGCCTCCGCCGCGGGGGTAGAAGACGGTGCGGTCGAGGATCAGGCCTCCCGGGGCGACGGCAACGACGGTGGCGGAGCACTCCCGCAGGTAGGCATCACGCGGCGCCAGTTCCTCGGTCATCTGGGTCCTTCCCGGAGGCTGGGCAGAGGCTACCGCCGCGCCGGGCGGAGGCCCGGAAAGAGGGCCTCAGGTGCCGGGCACTCCGCCGTCGAGGCGCTCCTCGAGCCGCTTCCGCTTGGCCTGCTCGCGGACCCGCCGCAGGCGGCGGATGGTGAGCGGGTCGTAGCGTTCCGCCTCGGGATTGTCGAGGAGGCGGCGCAGCACCTGGTAGTAACGAGTGGCGCTGATCCCCAGGTACTCGGCGACGGCCCGATCCTTGGGGCCGGGGTACAGGAACCAGGAGCGCTCGAAGTCGATGACCGCCCGCTCCCGCTCGCCCAGCATGATGGCCGCCAGGGTATTGGCCGGGAGCCTCCGCCCGGGGGATTTCGCCCAAGAGGGTGCCCGGCCCGGGCAGCGCTTCCGGTACCCTGGCGGCGTCCGCCGGGTTAGCTCAGACGGCAGAGCACCGCTCTTGTAAAGCGGATGTCGCCGGTTCGACTCCGGCACCCGGCTCCAACGGGCCCGGCCTTTCTCAGCCGCGGGCCTCGTAGCCGTACTCGGCAGACTCGCACACCTGCTCGTAGCCGATGCGCCGGTAGATGGCGTTCGAAGTCGGGTTGGCCAGGTCGGTGAACAGATAGCACCGTCGAAAGCCGCCTTCCAGAAGCCGGGCGGAGACCTCCGCCACCAGGCTGGTGGCGTAGCCCCGTCGCCGCCGCTCGGGCGGGGTGTAGACCGGCCCGAGGCGGATGCCCTCCGGGGTGGGGCTTCCGTAGGCGACCAGGGCCACCGCTTCCCCGGCCGCCACCCACAGCCAGATCCCGGCAGCGGTGGCCTCCATGTTCGTTATCCGATGGTCCACACCGCGGGCCGTGCGTTCCCGGTCGAAGGGCTCCTCAGGGAGGGCTTCGGCGCTGAAGGCCTCCATCCACTCCAGGATGAGACGGCGGTCCTCCGGTCGGGCGGCCCGCGCCGCCCCGGAGGAGGACGGCACCGGCCGCACCGCGGTCAAGGCGAACACTCCCTGGGCCATGCGAAGCCGGGGAGCGACCCCGGCCCGGGCGGCCCAGATGTCGTTGAAGAGACCCACCGTGGGCCGGTTGCCCACCACCCCGGGGATGGGCACCCCGGAGTCGTGCACCGCTTCGGCGAGCGGGCCCAGAGCAAGAGGGTCGGCGGCATCGGCCAGGACCAGGTTGTGGGGCGGGGTGATCAGCGCCGCCGCCACCGGCGCCCCGGCTCCTTCCACCACCCAGAGCCGGAAGTCCGGGTACACCTCCGGGCGATCCCGCAGCACCCCGGCGATCCCCAGGACCAGATTGTGGCGGGCCTCGTCGGCGTCGAGCAACGGACCGGCCCGGTCGAGGAACTCGGCGACGGTGGCGACGGCGGCAGCCTTCATGGGCCGGAACCCTACCCCGCCGCGCCCGCCCGCACCCGCGACACCTCGTAGCAGGCGAGCGACACCGCCACCGCGGCGTTGAGGCTCTCCACCCCGCCGCCCAGGGGGATCGAGGCCCGCACATCCACCCGGTCGGCTACCAGGCGAGCCAGGCCCCGCCCCTCGGCGCCCACCACGATCGCCACCGGCTCGGCCAGGAGCTCGAGGCCGAACACCGATCGGTCGCCGTCGGCGTCGAGGCCCACGGTCCACACCCCGAGCCTTCCCAGGTCGGCCACCGCCTGCGCCACCGAGGAGACCAGAGCCACCGGCAGGCGCTCCAGCGCCCCCGCCGCCGCCTTGAAAGCCGTCGCCCCGAGAGGGGCCGCTCGGTGCCGGGCCAGCACCAGGCCCGACATCCCGGCCGCCAGCGCCGAGCGGGCGATGGCGCCGACATTGCGCGGGTCCTCGAGGTGGTCCAGCACCACCAGGGCAGCCGGGGACCGGGCCGCGGCCACCTCGCCCAGGCCCAGGATGGGCAGCGGCCGGCAGTGGGCCACCACGCCTTGCGGGGCGGTAGTGGCGGCCAGAGAGCCCAGGTCGGAAACCACCCGCACCTCGGCGCCGGCCGCGTTGGCCGCGCCGGTCAGGGCGCAGAGCGCATCGACCCGAGAGGATTCGACGAAGAGGCGCAGCACCCGGCCCGCGGCCACCGCGGCGGCCACGGCGTGGAGGCCCTCGACCTCAGCGCCGGCGCCAGAGAGTGCCATCGGGCCCGTCCTCCAGAACGATGCCGAGGCCCGCCAGGCGGTCGCGGATCTGGTCGCCCAGCGCCCAGGCCCGTTCGGCCCGGGCTGCGGTCCTCCGGGCGAGCAGAGCATCGAGGGTCACCGCCGGCTCCCCGGCCGGCACACCCAATTCGGCGGCCAGGACGGCCAGGGCCGGGGCCAGGTCGTCGAGGTCCGAGGAGGGCTCAGCCAGTCCCAGCACTCCGACGATGGCGTCGTAGGCCGCGGCCTGGGATCCGGCATCCTCGCCCTCGTCGAGGCGGCGATGCCCTTCGCGCACCAGGTCGAACAACACGCCCATGGCGGCGGCGGTGTTGAAGTCGTCGTCCATGGCCTCGGAGAAGCGGGCCACCGCATCGGGGCCAGGGGTGCCGGCCCGCCCGGCGCGGCGGCGGAAGGCCCAGAGCCGTTCCAGCGACGCCGCCGAGTCGGCCAGGGCCTCCTCGAAGAAATCGAGCGGGGCGCGGTAGTGGGCCCGCAGGTAGAAGAGGCGGACCGCCAGGGGCGGGAACCGGTCGAGCAGGTCGAGCAGGCTCACCACGTTCCCGGTGGACTTGGCCATCTTCTCGCCGCGCAGGTTGACCATCCCGTTGTGCAGCCAGTAACGAGCGAAGGGCCCCGACCCGGCGGCCGCCTCCGCCTGGGCGATCTCGTTCTCGTGGTGGGGGAACACCAGGTCGAGGCCGCCCCCGTGGATGTCGAAGCCGAACCCCAGCTCCCCCTGGGCCATCGTCGAGCACTCGATGTGCCAACCGGGCCGTCCCGGCCCCCAGGGGGACTCCCACGACGGCTCCCCCGGCTTGGAGGCCTTCCAGAGGGCGAAGTCGGCGGGGTGGCGCTTCTCCTCCCCCGGCTCGATGCGGGCCCCGGCCAGCAGCTCGTCGGGGTTGCGGCCGGAGAGCTTGCCGTACTCGGGGAAGGAAGCCACCGAGAAGTAGACGCTGCCTTCCGCCGGGTAGGCATGGCCTCGCTGGATGAGGCGGGTGATCATGTCGAGCATGCGGGGGATCTCGGCGGTGGCGTAGCAGAGCCGGTCCGGAGGCCGCACCCCGAGCCGCCGGTAGGCGTCGAGGAACTGCGCCGTGGCCCGGGAGGCCACCTCGACCGTGGAGATGCCCTGCTCGGCGGCGGCGTTGATGATCTTGTCCTCGATGTCGGTGATGTTGGTCACGTAGGTGACCCGCAAGCCCCGCCACTCCAGGTAGCGCCGGATGACATCGAAGGCCACCGCCTGGCGCCCGTGGCCCACATGGGGCGCGGACTGCACGGTGGGGCCGCAGGTGTACATGGTGACCTCGCCCGGCGCCCGGGTGCGCAGGGGCTGGAGGGCCCGTCCCAGGGTGTTGTAGACCTGCACGGCGCCGATGGTATCAGCGGCGGTTACCCTCCCCCGGATGCTCCTCCCGCCGGGCCGGCCGTGGGTGATCGCCCATCGCGGCGCCTCGGCCGCCTTCCCCGAGAACACCGCGGCCGCCTTCCGCGGCGCCGCTGCCCTCGGGGCCGACGCCGTCGAACTCGACGCCCGCCGCACCGCCGACGGAGCGGTGGTGGTGCACCACGATGCCGTGTTGCCCGGCGTGGGGGCCATCGTGGAACAGACGGTGGCCTCGCTCCGCCGCCTGGCCCCCTGGGTGCCCACGCTGGCCGAGGCCCTGACGGCCTGCTCCGGCATGTGGGTCGACGTCGAGGTGAAGAACTCCCCCGCCGACCCCGACTGGGATCCGGAAGACGGACTGGTGGACCGGGTGCTGGAGACGATCCGCGCCGTCGGCCGGGAGGTCCTGCTCACCTCGTTCAGCCCGGCCACCATCAGCCGGGCCCGCTCCCTGGAGCCGGCGCTGCCCACCGGGTGGCTGGTGGAGATCGCGCCGCTGCTCCCCGCCGTGACCCGGACCGCCGAGGAGGGCCATCGCTTCCTGCTGCCGCACTACTCGCTGCTGGGGGGAACCGCCGCGCAGGTCGTCGTGGAGTCGGCCAGGCAGGCGGGGATCGGCCTGATCGCCTGGACGGTGGACGACCCGGCAGAGGGCCGCCGCCTGGCCGCGGCCGGCCTCGACGGGATCGTCACCAACCGGCCCGACGCCTTGCGCTCAGCGCTCGACGAGCACCGCCACCACCACGGCGGCTAGCCCCTCGTCCCTCCCCAGGAAGCCCAGGCCATCGGTGCTGGTCGCCTTGACCGACACTACCCCCGCCTCCACACCCAGCACCCCGGCCAGGCGAGTGCGGATGGCCTCGCGATGCGGGGCGACCCGCACCCGCTCGGCGATCACCGTGGCATCCAGCGAGGAGACCCGGTAACCGGCGGCGGCCACCCGGGCCGTCACCTCGGCCAGCAGGGCCATGCTGTCCGCCCCGCGCCAGCGCGGGTCGCCGGAGGGGAACAGGGCGCCGAGGTCCCCGAGCGCGGCGCCGCCCAGCAGGGCGTCGGCGGCGGCGTGGGCCAGGACGTCGCCGTCTGAGGTGGCCTCCACCCCCCGGGCGCCGTCGACCTCCACCCCGGCCAGCAGGGTAGGGCCCGGGCCGCCGAAGCGATGGGCGTCGCAGCCCCAGCCCACCCTCACGGCAGCCACGCCTCGGCCAGGGCCAGGTCGCCGGGGAAGGTGACCTTGAGGTTCGCCGCCTCGCCTTCCACGGTGGCCACGCTGCCTCCCATCCGCTCCACCAGCAAGGCGTCGTCGCCGGCGTCCTCATCGCCGGCCTCGTGGGCGGCGCGCAGCACCGGCACCCGGAACCCCTGAGGGGTTTGCGCCCCGGCCAGGTCGCGGCGTTCAACCGTCTCTACCACCCAGCCGTCGCCCACCCGCTTCAGGGTGTCCCGCACCGGCACCACCGGCACCACTGCGTCCACCCCGCCGGTGAGCAGACGGGCGATGACCCGCCGGACCAGCTCGGGCGTGGCCAACGGTCGGGCGGCGTCGTGCACCAGCACGTGGGAAGCCGCGGTGGGCAGGGCCTCGAGGCCGGCCCACACCGAGTCGCGCCGCCGCTCCCCGCCGGGAACACCGCCGGGAAGGTCGCCGACGAGGACCACGCCCGCCACCCCGCCGCGGCGAAGGGCCTCCTCGGCCCAGCACCAAAGGGGCCGGCCGCGCAGGAGGGCAGCGTGCTTGGGCCCCCCGAAGCGCTCGCCCCGGCCGGCCGCGACGAGGATGCCGTAGGTGGTCACGGCTCCAGCTTGGCGAAGACGAGGCGGCCGAGCGCGGTGCGCAAGGTGTTGGCCACCTCCACCTCCACGGTCTGCCCCACCGCTTCGGCTCCCCCCTCGACCACCACCATGGTGCCGTCGTCCAGGTACCCGACTCCCTGGCCGGGCTCGGTGCCCTCACGCTCGATCTTCAGATTGAGACGGTCGCCGGCGACCCGCTGGGGGCGCAGCATCTCGCCGAGCGCCTGGGGATTGAGCACCGCCACCCCACGCAGGGCGGCCGCCCGGGTCAGGTTGGAGTCGGTGGAGACCAGAGTGCCCCCGGTGCGCTGGCAGAGGGCCAGCAGCTTGGCGTCGACCCCTTCGTAGCCGGGCAGGTCGGCCTCGGCGGTGTGCACCTCGACGGCCGGCAGGTCGCGCAGCGCCTCCAGCACTTCGAGGCCCCGCCGCCCCCGGCGGCGGCGATCCTTGCTCCCCGAATCGGCGATTCCCTGCAGCTCATCGAGGACGAACTCGGGCACCCACACCTCGCCTGAGAGGATCCCGGCGCGGGCCAGCTCCAGCACCCGGCCGTCGATGGCGGCGGCGCTGTCGATGAGGTAGCCGCCCCCGGCAGGCCCGCGACGGGTGGCGGTGCGGGACCGCAGCCCGGCGGCGGCGAGCAGATCGTGCGCCCGGGCGGCGAAGACCCGCCCTCCGAAAGCGGCCAGCACCACCACCAGCAGGGCCGCCACCGGCCAGCCGATCACGGTGGGGGCGAAGATCACCAGCGGCGATCCGGCCACCACCCCGACGACCAGTCCGGCCATCAGGCCGAAGGCCCCGGCGAACAACTGCGGCCCGGAGGCGCGGGCGACGAGCTCCGGCGCCCGGTCGAGGGCACGCCGGAGGCCCCGGCCGAGCAGGCCGCCGAAGACATAGCCCAGGCCGGCTCCGATCACGGTGCCGAGCACGATGGCAATGTCGGGGTCGACCGAGCCGGAGGAGGACCAGCCGGGGACGGCGCGGCCGACCAGGAAGCCGGCCGCGGTGAAGCCCAGCGTGACGACCAGGCGAATCAGTTCAATGAGCATCGCCGCCTCAGATCTCCTCGGCGGCCTCCAACCGAGGGAGTGCCTTGTCGAGCCGCCGCATGGCCTCTTCTTCGGTCACATCGAGGGCGAACCGAAGCTCGCTGGCGAGGATCAGCCTGGCCTTGGACAGCATCCGCTTGAGCGCCGGGGAGATCCCCTTGGTCTGCTGAGCGAAGGTGAGGTCGCGCACCACCTCGGCCACCTGGAAGATGTCGCCGCTGTTGATCTTCTCGGTGAGCAGCTTGTACCAACGGCTCCAGTTGGCCCCGGCTTCCTCCGGAGGCTCCTTGAAGGTGGCCAGGACCTTGCGGGCGACGACGCGGGAGATGACCGGCCGCACCCCCCGCTCCAGCGCGCTGAAGACCGGGACCTTCAGGATCAGCTGATCGGTGGCGACCTCCAGGACGAAGTAGTCGGTGCGCTGGCCCTGGAACACCACCCGCTCCTTACGCGTGATCACCGCCGCCCCGTGATGGGGGTAGACCACCTTGTCCCCAACGGTGAAGGGAGACGGAGGAGGCGGGGCGGGGCGCTCCTTCTTCGGCTCGGCCTTGGCCACCGCCTTCTTCGGCTCGGGCTTCTTCGGCTCGGCCTTCTTCGGCTCGGCCTTCTTCGGCTCGGCCTTCTTCGGCTCGGCCTTCTTCGGCTCGGCCTTCTTCGGCTCGGCCTTGGCCACCGCCTTCTTCGGCTCAGGCCTCTTCGGCTCCGGCTTGGCCGCTGCCTTGCTCGCCGGCGGCTTGGGG
>JALOLI010000277.1 GCA_025456165.1 Acidimicrobiia bacterium
CCGCCGCTCCAGGCGGCCTAGCGTGAACAGGCCCAGGAGCCCGGCCAGCCTGAGGCGGCCGGCCAGGGCGGCTGCCCACAGAGCCGCGCTCCAGGGGGACACCGCAATGGGCGCCACCCGGCCGGGATGGCGGCGGTGCAGGGCCGCCGCCGAGGTGCCGTACAGCACCCTCTGCCGCAGGAAGGCGCGGAAGTCGCGACGCGTCTCGTGGTGGGCGAGGACCGCCGGCTCGTAGCGCACCCGCCAGCCCGCCGCCCCCACCCTCCACACGAAGTCGACGTCCTCCCCCACCCGCAGAGCCTCGTCGAATCCGTCCAGGGCCCGGGCTACGGCGGTGCGCGCCACGAGCACCGCCGCCGGGAGGAACGACACCCGGTTCCCGGGGCGCACGTACCCGGGGTGGGGCCCCAGGTCCACAGGGCTCCGCGCCAACTCGTAGCGGGCCAGGGCATCGGAGCGCCCGGCGGTGTCCCCGATCACCCGCGGAGCCACCAGCGCCACCGAGGGGTCGTTGAAATGGGCCAGCAGGCCCTCCAACCACCCGGGGTCGAGGCCCACATCGGAGTCCACGAAGGCGACCAGGGGGGTGCCCACCCGGGCCAGGCCGGCATTGCGCGCCGCCGCCGGGCCCCCGGAGGACGAGCGTCGCACCACCTCCGCCCCCCAGGCGGCGGCCGTCTCCGCCGACGCGTCCGTTGAGCCGTCGTCCACGACCACCACCGCGGCCACCTGCCCCAGATCGCGAAGCATCCGGGCCAAAGCCTCCGCCCGGTCGCGCACCGGGACCACCACGGTGACCTGCCCCACCCCCAGCGCGGCAGGCCCGGGCACCGGGTGCAGCAGGCCGGCATCGAGCAGGGGGCGCACCAGCCGGGCGGGGGCCGGAGAGCCCACGCCGCCGGCCTCGTCCCCGAGCCGGCCCAGGGCTGCCGCCGCCGGCGCGGAGAGGCGAACGACGCGCCGGGGGATTCCCCCCACGACCACCGCCCCCCCGTCGAAGCGCCGCACCCCGGGGTCCCACTTCACCCGGAACCCTGCGGGCAGGTCGTCCGGCGGAGGCGCCGGAGGGCCTGCGGGAAGCGCTTTCTCGACCACGGGGCGCGATCGTAACGGGCGGGGGCGGCGGACGGGTATAGTCCCGCCGTCCGAGCACGGAGGAACCATGGCGGCCGAGACCACCACCGACGCACCCGCCGACGAGATCCTCGTCGAGGAGATCTCTGTCGACGGCATGTGCGGTGTCTACTGAGCCGGAGGCGACCTTCCGGCCCGAGCGCCCTTACCGCCTGAGCGACCACGTCGTCCTCCGGCCCGAGCCCTTCGGCGGGCTCGCCTACGACCTGCAGACCAGGAAGCTGCTGGTGCTGCGCGATCCCTCCCTGGTGGCGCTCGTCCAGCGACTCGACGAGTACCCCTCCGCCCGGGCGGCGGTGTCGTCCCTGGCCGCGGGGAAGGAACCGGCCGCCATCAAGGCCCTGGCGAGCCTCGAACGGGGAGGCCTCATCCGTGCCGCCGGTTGAGGACTTCGCCCGCGGCCTCGGCTCTCCGATCTGCCTGACCTGGGAGCTGACCTATGCCTGCAACCTGGCATGCGCCCACTGCCTGTCTTCGTCCGGGGCACGGCGAGACGGTGAGCTGACCACCGCCGAGGCGCGGCGACTCGTCGACGAGTGGGCCCAAATGAAGGTGTTCTACGTCAACATCGGGGGCGGCGAGCCGATGATCCGCCGGGACTTCTTCGCCATCGTGGAGCACACCCTGGACGCCCGGATCGGGGTCAACTTCTCCACCAACGGCACCCTCATCGACCGGGCGGCAGCCCGCCGCCTGGCCGCCCTGACCTACCTCGACCTGCAAGTCAGCCTCGACGGGGCCACCCCGGAGGTCAACGACTCCCTGCGCGGCCCCGGGGCCCACGCCGCCGCCCTGCAGGCCATGGACCACCTGGCCGAGGCCGGCATCTCCGGTTTCAAGGTCAGCGTGGTGGCCACCCGGGAGAACATCCGGCAACTCGACGCGTTCCAGGCCCTGGCCGACCGCTACGGCGCGGTGCTCCGCCTGACCCGCCTGCGCCCCTCGGGACGCGGCGGCGGGGTCTGGGAGCGGCTGCGCCCCACTCCGGAGCAGCAGGTGGAGCTGTACCGGTGGCTGCAGGCCCATCCGAGTGTGCTCACCGGCGACTCTCTCTTCCACCTCAACGCCCTCGGTGCGCCGCTGCCGGGGCTCAGCATGTGCGGCGCCGGGCGAATCGTCTGCCTCGTGGATCCGGTCGGGGACGTGTACGCCTGCCCCTTCCTGATCGACCCCGGCTTCCACGCCGGCTCGGTGCGCTCTCCGGGCGGGTTCGCCGCGGTCTGGAGAGAAGCGCCGCTATTCCTCGGTCTCCGACAGGACCGACCCCTCGCCGGCGCCTGCGCCGCCTGCGCCTTCGCCGCCACCTGCGGCGGCGGCTGCCCCGCGGCCAAGCACCTCACCGGGCTGCCCCTCGACGGGCCGGACCCCGAGTGCGTCCTGGGCCACGGCGAGGTAGCCCTGGCCGCCCGCCCGGGGAGCCCCATCGCCGGCGAGCCGCTATGACCGGCCTGGGCGCCCTGGCGTACCCCGACCTGGCCGCCGCCGCCCCGGCGGTGCTCCTCGTCCCGGTGGGCTCTTGCGAACAGCACGGGCCCCACCTACCCCTCGACACGGACACCCGCATCGGCGTGGCCGTCGCCCGGGAGGTGGTGCGGCGGCGCCCCGGGCTCCTGCTCGGGCCGCCCTTCGCCTACGGGGCCAGCGGCGAGCACGCCGGCTTCCCCGGCACGGTGTCGCTGGGGACCGAGGCGCTGGCGCAGGCCCTGGTGGAACTGGGGCGCTCACTGGGACCGGAGTTCGCCGGCCTCGTCCTCCTGTCGTGGCATGGGGGCAACGCTCACGCCGGCTACACCGAGACCTCGCTGATGCTGGCTCTGCAGCCCGAACTGGTGCGCCCGGAGCGGGCGGTGCCGGGCGACACCAGCCCTCTGGCCGAACTAATGCCCCGTCTCCGGGAGGCCGGGGTGAGAGCGGTCAGCCCCTCCGGCGTCCTCGGCGACCCCACCGGGGCCTCGGCCGGGGAGGGGGAGAGGCTGCTGGCTACCCTGGCCG
>JALOLI010000278.1 GCA_025456165.1 Acidimicrobiia bacterium
GGACGGCGACCAGGGCATGGGCCAGGGGGATGAGCACCCAGGAGGAGCGCAGGTCCACCGGGGCGTCGAGGGCCACGATGAACCCGAAGCCGATGGTCACCGCCGAAGTCCCCAGGGGCAGCATGAGCAGGGCGTCGAACCAGCGGGAGGCCCGGCCCCGGTGGTAGGCGACGGCGGCGGCGGCGAGCAGGCCGACGGCCAGGGCGACGACGGTGGCCATCACCCCGAACGAGACCGAGTTGCCCACCGCCTGCAGGGGGTCGACGAGGCGGGCCCCGGTGCGCCCCGGGGTACCCAGCGCTCGGTAGTAGGCCAGGCCCCAACCCGACCCGGTGTCGAGCGAGCGGGCCACCAGCACCGCCGGCGGACCCAGCAGCAGCAGCGAGGTCCCCGCCAGGGTGCCGGCCACCAGGGCCTTCTCGCCGGGGGTGCGGGGCCGGCGGGAGGTCTCGACGGCCGGCCGCAGGTCCTGCTCCACGTGGCGCCGCTCCTGGTAGCGGGAGTAGGCGAACAGCACGGCGATCACTCCCACCATCTGCACCAGGGCCAGCACCGCCGCCAGGGGCAGGTCGAACAGCGCCGTGGTGTGGCGGTAGATCTCCACTTCGAGGGTGGCCAGGCCGGGGCCGCCGAGCAGCAGGACGGTCCCGAAGGAGGTGAAGGTGAACAGGAACACCAGGGAGGCCGCAGCCGCCAGGGCGGGGCGGAGCAGGGGCAGGGTCACGGTGGCGAAGGCCCGGAATCGGCTCGCCCCCAGCATGCGGGCGGCCTCCTCGAGCCGGGGGTCGAGGTGGGCCCACAGGCCTCCGACGGTGCGCAGCACCACGGCCACGTTGAAGAAGACGTGGGCGGCCAGGATCGCCCAGATGGTGCCGTCGAGGCGCACCCCGAGCAGGCCGCCCGGCCCGACGAGGGCCAGGAAGGCGGTGCCCACCACCATCGTGGGGAGGACGAAGGGGACGGCGAAGAGAGCGCGCAGCAGGCGCTTCCCGGGGAACTCGTAGCGGGCGAACACGTAGGCGCCGGGGAGGGCGACCACCAGGGTGAGGATGGTGGAGGCCGCCGCCTGCCACAGGGTGAACCAGGCGACTCCCGGCAGGCCGCCGCCGAGGGCCCGGCGGAACGGGTCGAGGGTGAAGCCCCCGCGCGGGAAGAGGCCGGTGGCCACGATCGAGCCCACCGGCCACACGAAGAAGGCCAGCAGGAAGGCCAGGGGGAGGGCCGCCGTCAGGGCGAAGGCGAGGCGGGAGGAGCGGCTCAACGCAGCACGACCTCGGCCCACTCCTCGATCCACCGCTCGCGGTTGGCCTCGATCTCGGCCGGGCCCATGGTCAGGGGGTCGGCCGGCACCAGGGTGTGGGTGACGAACTCGGGGGGCAGGCCGGCGGCAGCCAGGGCGGGGAACACGAACATGCTGAGCGGCACCTCCTCCTGGAAGGGCTCGCTCAGCAGGAAGTCGATGAGGGCCCGGGCGGCGGCTTCCCGGGAGGTGCCCCGCAGGATGCCGGCGAACTCGACCTGGCGGAAGCAGCCGGCGGAGATGACGGCGGTGGGGGCCTCGGTCACCGGCGGGTCGGCGTACACCACCTCGGCCGGCGGCGACGAGGCGTAGGAGACCACGATGGGGCGGTCCCCTTCACCCGACCCGCCGGAGAAGGCTCCGTAGTAAGCCTCCTCCCAGCCGGCGGCTACCTGCACGTCGTTGGCCCGCAGGCCCGCCCAGTAGTCCCGCCAGGTGTACTCGCCCTCTTCGCCAAAGGTGGCGATGGTGGCCAGCAGGAAGGCCAGGCCGGGCGACGAGGTGCCCGGGTTCTCGACCACCAGCAGGCCGCGGAAGGCGGGTTGGGCGAGGTCGGCGAGGCTCTGCGGCGGGGGGGTGTCGGTGAAGTAGGCCTTGTCGTAGTTGAGGCACACGTCCCCGTAGTCGATGGGGGTGACCCGGTGCCCGGGGTCGGCCTCCAGGCCGGGGAGCACGCCGGCCAGGGCGGGGCTCTCGTAGGGCACGAACAGGTCGGCCTCCAGGGCCCGGGACAGGAAGGTGGTGTCCACTCCGAAGAGCACATCGGCCACCGGGTTCCCGGCGGCGAGGATTGCCTGGTTGACCGTCGATCCGGCGTCGCCGGCAAGGAGCACCTCGATCCTCAGGCCGGTGGCGGCGGCAAAGGCAGCGCGGGCCTCGTCGGAGATGACGAACGAGTCGTGGGCCAGCAGGCGGACGCTGGTGGGCGCCGCGGCCCCTCCGCCGCAAGCCGCCGGGAGAGCGGCCAGGACGACGGCAATGGCGAGGGCGGCGAAGCGCTTCATTGCTCCCTCCTGGTGTGGATGGCCACCAGCACCCCGCTCTCCACGGAGACGGTGGCGGTGGCGGCGGCGAGCTCGTTGCTGACCCCGCGGGTCGAGCCGGGGGTTAGGGTCTCCCCGAGCAGGGGCCAGCGCAGCCCGGTGGTCGTCACCCCGGTGGCCGGGCCGCCGACGGCGAGCAGCGTCACGAGGTTGCCCGGGGTGCCCTGCAGTTCGAGCCGATCGTGCACCGGGGCCACCTCGGCGTCCTTCACCCACCAGCCGAGGCACAGGGGGGCATAGCGGGGGGAGGCGACCAGGAGGAAGTTGGCCACCAAATGGTCGAGGCGGTCCCAACCGGCCCCTCCCAGGATCAGCACGGGGGACCGGCCGAGGCGCAGCACCGCGTCGAGCGCCAGTTCCAAGTCGGTGGCGTCCTTGTCCACGGGGTGGCGCTCCAGGCGGGAGCCGGCGGCTGCGGCGGCGGCCACCCCTGCCGGGTCGGCCGAGTCGAAGTCGCCCACGATGAGGTCCACGGGGACGCCCAGCAGCCGGGCCAGGTCGAGGCCCGAGTCGGCGGCGACCACCAGCGCCCCCCGGGGGAGGCGGCGGCGCACCGTCTCGGGCGCACCGTCTCGGGCACGGGGTCGCCCCCGGCGAAGACCACTGCAGGGCCGTTGCTCTCCAAGTCTCCCTCCGCTGGCATTACCCAGATCAGGTTCTACGGGTCGGTGGCGCGGCCGCCGCAGCGGTCAGCCACCCTCTCAGCTCGGCTCGCCCGAGCTCCCCGGAGTGCGGGGCAGAGGGTAACACCCGCCGTTCCGCAAAGGGGCTTGACACCGTGACTGCGTTCTGACATCATGATGATGTCAGATAGAAGTCACGATGACGGCGGAAGGAGAAGACCATGTGGCAGAACAGCGATCTGGCCCTGGCCCTGCACCGGGCGCGGGTGGCCGAGGCCGCCCGGCGCCCGCAGCCA
>JALOLI010000279.1 GCA_025456165.1 Acidimicrobiia bacterium
GGGCGGCTGCGGGCGTTCCCAAGGCTTCGAGCAGACCGAGCGCCCGGCCCAGGCCGCGGCGGGCGGCGGGGCGGCGCAGGCGCCAGGCGAGGCGCAGCAGGCCGGGGGTCTCGGCAGGCGTCTCCTGGAGGGCGCGCACCAGGCCCGGGAGCAGGCTCATGACTCCGGGGTCGGCCAGTTCCTTGACCGACTGCACCAGGGCGGGCACGCTCTGGCCCAGCGCCTGCAGATCGTCCGCGCCCAGGCCGCCGACCACGCCGTCGGCGAGGTGCTTCAGCCCGCGAGCGAAGGCGAAGTAGCCCCTCTGCTCCAGGTCGTCGAGGCCGGCCATGGCGGTCAGGACCATGGCGCGCCCCAGAGGGGCAACGTCGGCCCCCAGCGAGGACAGGCTCTCGACCTGGTCGAGCAGGGCCTCGAGGTAGGGGAGGTCCCGCAGCAGGCGCTTCAGGAGGCGGAGCATGGCCTCGGGCTCGATAAAGCCGCGCACCTCGTCGAGCTCCTGGGTGACCCGCCCCATGGCCTCGGCGGTGATCGGCGCCAGGTCGTGGCGGAGCTCGTCCCACATGCCGCGGCGGACTTCCTGCTCCCGCAGGGTGGCCGCCACGAAGTCCAGCTGATGGGAGACCGCATCCAGTTTGGCCTCCAGGGCGGTCAGGCGGTCTTCGGCTACTGCCGTGCTCATGGCGTCACCGCTCCTTCCCGTACATGCTCATCTCGGAGGGCAGGGGGATCTCCCGGCCGCGCAGGAGCAGGTTCCAGTAGACCCAGCGAAACATCATCTTGCCCCAGTGGTTGGTCACCGTCTCCTGCAGCAGGGAGAAGGGGCCGATGCCGGGGAGGGGGTACTTGCCGGGCAGCGGCTCGGTGTCGTAGTTGAAGTCGATGAGCAGGCCCTTGCCGAAGCCGGACTCGATGAAGCAGTTGGCGTGGCCGTCGAAGCGCTCCAGCATCTCCAGCCCCTCGGCGTACCGGGGGAAGTTCTCGGCGAAGATCTCGACCGAGAAGTGCGCCACCGAGCCCGCCTTGGAGGTGGGCAGGGCGGCGGCGTCGCCGAGGGCGAAGATGTTGGGGTGCTTGGTGGAGAGGAAGGTCCCCTTGTCCACCGGCACGTGGTTGAGCTCGTCCCCCAGCCCGGAGCGGGCGATGACCTCGGCGCCCATGTTGACCGGGACGGTGACCAGCAGGTCGTAGGGCAGTTCCCGGCCGTCGTAGGCCACCAGCGCCCCGGCATCGGCGTCGATGCGCTCCACGTAGAAGTCGGTCTCGACGTTGATGTCCTTGCTCTGCAGCACCCCGGTCAGATGACGGGCGGCGACCGGCTTGGTGAAGACCTCGCTCATCGGAGTGGCGAAGACGATCTCCACCTTGTCCCGGCGGCCGTGCTCGCGGAACCACCAGTCGGCCAGGAAGGTGAACTCGAGGGGCGCCACCGGGCATTTGAAGGGGAACTCCATGATGTTGACCACCATGCGCCCGCCCTCCCAAGACTTGAGGCGCTCGTAGAGGGCGACGGCCCCGTCGAGGGTGTAGTACTGGTGGATGCTGCTGCCCACGGCCTCTCCCTCGAAGCCGGGGGTCTGCGAGGGGGTGGGATGGGTGCCGGTGGCGATGACCAGGTAGTCGTAGTCGAGGGCCCGCCCGCCCGCGAGGGAGACGCGCTGGCGCTCCGGGTCGATTGCCTCGATCTCCCCCATCACCATGTCGACCCCGGCGGGGATGAAGTCGCGGCGGGGCTTCTCGACGTCGTGGCGCCGGTAGATGCCGAAGGGGATGAAGAGGTACCCCGGCTGGTAGTGGTGGCAGGCGCTCTGGTCCACGATGGTGATCTGCCACTCGGCCGGGTCCAGGCGGGGCCGCAGCTTGTTCACCACCACCGTGCCGGCGGTGCCGGCGCCCAGGACCAACAGTCGCTTCACGGTTCGCTCCTTTGGGACGGGTCGGCCACCGGGGCCGTGATCGCTTCGCGCCGGCCGGCCAGTCCGTTCCTCTGGGTGGCCAGGCGGGACAAGAACGCCGCGCTGCGCGGCAGCAGGTGGAGGACCCGCTCGCGTTCGCGGTCATCGAGGTGGAACACCTCGGACAGGTGCTCCTGCAAGGCGGAGGCGGGCACGCCCAGGCCGGCGGCGAGGCGGGCCGAGTCCTCGGCCGCCGGAGGCCAGGAGGCGGGGGCGACGCCGCCGGCGAGGATCATGCCGACGAGCCGCCCGCCGTCGCGCACCAGGCTGCGGGCGCAGAGGAAGCCGAGGGGCGTGGCCCGCCACTGGGGCTCCAGGTCCACCTCGGCGGCGAGCACCTGCCAGCTGTCCACGCAGCGCTCGAAGACCCCAGGGAAGCGGTGCACGGCGTCGAAGAGCCCGCAGACATTGCTCGGGGCGGTGAGAGGGCGGCCCTCGAGGTCGGTGACCACGACCATGGTGCCCATGGACTCGGCCAGCAGGTCGGCTACCGCCTGGAGGGCACCCGGGCCGAGGGCTTCAGCCAGGCTGGGAGGGTCGCCGGGAGCGGACACCGGGGGCACTGCCGGGCGGCAGCGCAGGAGGTCGTGGATCTGGTCTTCCGGGAAGCGCCACTGCCGGCCCACCTTCACTGCGGGGAGCCGGCCGTCCTCGGCCATCCGGTAGACGGTGGAGCGGTCGACCTTCATGAGGCGCAGGACGTCCTGGGTGGTTAGGAGCGTCACCGGCCGTCTGTCTCGCTCAGGGAACTGCATGTCCTGCATCACTATGCATCATAGCGACTACGAGAAGGATGGCACAAGCGGGCAGGATACGGCAGGTAGCGCGGCCGCAGCGGTCGCCGACCGGAATCAGGTGAGGCTCAGGCCGGGCCCGAGCCGCACCCGGCGGGCGGCCAGGTCGGCCGCCTGTTCGATCCAGCGGTCACGGCGGATGCGCTCGGGGAA
>JALOLI010000280.1 GCA_025456165.1 Acidimicrobiia bacterium
AGGTCGGCGCCGTGCACCGGCGAGCCCACGACCACCACGGCGAACCGATCGCTCACTTGGCCAGTCCACAAGGCCGCGGCCCGCTCCGCCAGGGGCGAACGGCTCAGAGCGGGACGCGGCATTGGTGGGGAGCGCCTCCCCCCCGCCGCACCCCGTCGCCAGCAAGGCCAGGGCGGCGACCAGGCACAGCCCCGGCCTGTGGGCCCGGCGCCACGCCGGGCCCACGGGACCTACGAGGATGCCCTCTCCGCTCGAACGCTCGAGGCGTTCTCGCGCCTCTCCCGGCGCGGGGGCGCCGGGAGAGGCAGAAGGGCCGCTCACCCCAGCCGCACCTTCCCGGTCACCTCGAACCCGTCGAGGGCATTGGCCTGCAGGCCGATCCACGACAGCGTCCACAGGCTGTCGCCGATCACCAGCGACCGGGTGATCTGCGCCGGGCCGTAGTAGTTGGGCCAGCAGATCTCGAGACGCTCGTCGTCGCCGATCTCGACCTCGCCCAGGCCGTAGGCGGCCAGCATGTCGGGGGCCTGGTCGGCGGGGTACACCTCGCAGTAGTACCCGCCGCCGAACCCGCCCTGGTCGCCGGACTCGCAGACCTGGACGACCATCTCGCCTTCCTTGCCGAACTCGACCTGCCGGCAGTCGGAGGCCGCCTCGGTCTCGTCGGGTTCATGGACGATGCGGTTGACCTCGCGCACGCCGTCGTCCACCTTGAGGACGATGGCGCCCACGAAGTTGTCCGACCAGTCCTGCATGGGCAGCACCACGATCTCCTCGGGCGCCCAGTAGAGGAAGGCCAGGTGGTCGTACTCCACATCGGTGTAGCCATCGGCCAGCTGCCAGGAGTCGATGGCCCGCGGGTCGGCCGGGTCGGACACGTCGAACAGGGTCACCTTGGCGCCGGTGACCCGGCCGTCTTCGGTGGCCTCGCGGCCCACGCCCAGCAGGCGCCCTTCGTCCAGGGGGTGCAGGTAGGCGGAGTAGCCGGTGATCTTCAGTTCGCTCGCCACCCGGGGAGCCTCCGGGTCGCGCAGGTCGACCACGTACAGCGGGTCGGTCTGGCGGAAGGTGACCACATAACCGGTGGGGCCGACGAAGCGCACCGAGTAGATGCTCTCCCCCCTTCCCAGGTCGCCCACCCGGCCCACCTCCACCAGGCGCTCGCCGTCGACGGTCAGGACGCTCACCGCGCTCTTCGAGGCGTCGGTGGCGCTCCACGGCGAGCCGTCGGTGGTGGCCACCCGCAGGTGCCCCTGGTACTCGTCCATCGAGAACTGGTTCAGCAAGTGCCCATCCACCGCCCCGGAGGCCAGGTAGCGGGCCGGGCCCTCCCCGGTGATGTCGAAGGCGTGGATGGCCGTGGAGTAGTCCTCCTCCATGGAGGCCAGGCGGGCGTCGCCGATCAGTTCGGCCGGCACCCAGACGTTGGTGGCCACGTACAGGCGCTCGGTGGAGGCGTAGACCGTCTCGCCGTCGGCGATGACCGCGGCTGCCGCCGCCGGGTCGAGGCGCCCCTCCAGGTCGAGGGTCACCACCGCCAGGGTGTCGAAGCCGGCGAACTCGACCGGATGATGGGTCTGCTCGCAGTCGACCAGCAGGCCCTGCTCCATGACCTCGTCCCCGGCAAACAGCGTGTAGGAGGGCAGCCAGTCCTCGAGGGTGGACTGCTCGATGACGCGCTTGTTGGTCTCGAGCGCCAGGTCCTCGGCGGCGGGGCCGCTGGGGTACACGAAGGGGAGGTCGGACGGGTACGCCGAGATCACCATGCGCACCGTGCCGTCGATGGCCCGGGCGCTCAGGTAGCCGCCCTCGAGGCGCAGGGTGCGGACGATGCGCATAGCGGCAGGGTCGGACAGGTCGACCTCGTGGACCAGGGTGACCGGGCCGTTCCAGACGGGCATGATCCGGGCGGCGTCCTCGATGAAGGGCATGGCGTAGCCGTCTCCCTGGGAGAAGACGAGGGCCCGGTCGCCCGACATGAAGAAGCGGTGGTTCCAGCCTTCCGGCAGGGTGAGCGAACCCGCCAGGCGGCCGGCGGCGCCCTCCACGTCGACGTAGTAGAGGACTCCGTTCATGACGGTGAGGATGCGCTCACCGTCGGTCTTGATGGTGTCCGGCTCGTCCACCCCGGCCACCTGCACGTTGGTGGTGGAGTAGCCGCCGTTGCCCTCCCCCAGGCCCTGGGGCACGGTGGTGGCGGCCATAGTCGTCTCCGCCATGCCGTCGCCGGCCGCTTCGAAGTCGCGCTCGGCGAGCCAGGGGCCGGGGTAGTAGGTGGGCCCGCCGTTGAGTCCGTAGGGGCCGACGCGGGCCAGGGCCTCCTCGCGGAAGTAGCCGAGCAGGGCGTCGCAGGAGTCGAAGCGCATCAGGGCAGCCTCGAAGCGAACCGAGCCGGGGTCGAAGGTGGAGGCGATGCCGCTGAGCGTGCCGGTCGCCGAGCCTTCGGGCCGAGAGGGGGACAGGGTGGTTCCGGGACCCCCCGGACCGGTGGGGGTGGTGCCTTGCCCGGCCGTCGCCGAACAGGCGGCGGCGGCCATGGCGAGAAGGACGACGGCAATCAGGACCCGGCGCATGGCTCCTCCAGGGGGACTCGTCCACTCTATGACGGCGCGAGGCTGGGAAGGGGTTCCCGCGACTCGTGCCATGCGCCGTGCCCCCGGGCCATTCGCGAAACCCCCTCCGGCTCCTCGAAGAGGTCCGGAAACCCTCCCCCAAGCCCCCTCCCTGAGGGAGGGGGAAGAAGCGGAGCCACCTCCCCCTGAGGGGGAGGAAGTGGGGTGCGTAGACTCGCCGCACCGGCATCGAGGAGGCAGGCTCGTGGACTTCGGCTACACCCCGCGCATCGAGGAGTGGCGGCAGCGGCTCCTCGCCTTCATGGACTCCCACATCTACCCGGCCGA
>JALOLI010000281.1 GCA_025456165.1 Acidimicrobiia bacterium
GATCTGTTCATCCAGAGCACCAAGCTGAAGAACACCCTGCGCCACTGGATGGGTGAGGACCTGATCACCCACCTGGGCACGGAGTACTACGAGGAGTAGGTCCCTTCCAGCCTCTCCCGGCTCAGCCGGGAGAGGCGCGAGCCCGCCGCCAGGCGGGCGAGCGGAGAGGGCAAACACCAACCCGGCTCAGCCGGGGGAGGCGCGAGTCCGCCGCCAGGCGGGCGAGCGGAGGGGGCAGCACACCGCCCGAACCTCGCGTGAGGGGAGCAGACCATGCACGACACCAAGCCGATCGACTGGGTGGTCAACGAGAACGCCGCCGCTTTCGGCCGCAGCCCGGCGGTGGATGAGCTGTTCCCTCCCGGGACCTTCAACCAGGCTCGCAGCTTCCACTGCAGCCTGCCCGGCTACCGCATCAGCCCTCTGAAGAACCTGGCCCGGCTGGCGGCCATGACCGGGGTGGGCGGCATCTGGGTGAAGGACGAGTCGGCGCGCCTGAGCCTCAACTCCTTCAAGGTGCTGGGCGGGTCGTTCGCCATCTACCGCCACATCAAGGCCGAACTGGGGGCCGAAGGCCGGCAACTGTCGTTCGCCGAGTTGACCGCCGATGCGGTGCGGCCCCGGCTCGGGGACATCACCTTCGCCGCCGCCACCGACGGCAACCACGGCCGGGGCGTGGCCTGGTCGGCCACCCAGCTGGGCTACCCGTCGATCATCTACGTCCACAAACTCACCTCGCAGAATCGCATCGCCGCCATTGAGCGCAACGGGGCCCGGGTGGTGGTCGTCGACGGCACTTACGACGACGCGGTGCGCCAGGTGGAGGCCGACGCCCAGAAGCAAGGCTGGCAGGTGATCTCCGACACCTCCTGGCCGGGGTACACCGACATCCCCCTGTGGGTCATGCAGGGGTACACCACGATGCTGTCGGAGGCCCAGGAGTGCAGGCCGGGGTGGGGTCGCTGGCCGCGGCCACCATCGGCTACTACGCCGAGATCTTCGGCCCCGACCGTCCCCGGACGGTCGTGGTCGAGCCCGCTGCCGCCGCCTGCCTGTTCCGCTCCGCCCAGATCGGCGACGGGCACCCCCACAACTTCGACGGCGACCTGGACACGATCATGGCCGGCCTGGCCTGCGGGGAGCCCAACCCCATCGCCTGGCGCATCCTGTGGGAGTGCGCCGACGTCTTCATGCAGTGCCCGGACTACGTGGCGGCCAAGGGCATGCGGGTCTACGGGGTGCCCCTGGCCGGCGACCCGTTCATCGTCTCGGGCGAGTCGGGGGCGGTCACCCTGGGGGCCCTCATGTTCACCATGGAGCGGCCGGAGTACGCCCCCTTGCGCGAGATGCTCGGCCTCGACCGCGAGTCGCAGGTGCTGCTGATCAACTCCGAAGGCAACACCGACCCCGATGAGTTCCGCCGCGTCGTCTGGGAAGGGGGCAATCCGGTGCCCGACCGCTACAAGCAGTTCCTGAGCTGAGGCACGGCGTGGCCGGCTTTCCGCAAGAGCTCCGCGCCCCAGGCCTCCTCCTGCGCCGCTACCGGGCCGGCGACGCCGCCCCGGTACACGCGGCCGCCCTGGAGTCGGCTGCCGAGGTGAGCCCCTACGAGACGTGGTGCCACGAGGGCTACACCCTGGCCGAGGCGGCGGAGTACGCCGCCTGGTGGGACCAGGCCTGGGACAAAGGCAGTGCCCACTACTACGCCGTCTGTGACGAGACCACCGGCCACTACCTGGGTTCGTGCGGGCTGTGTCCCGTCGAACGGGAGCACGCCACGGCCGGCCTCGGCTTCTGGGTGCGCACCCCCGACACGGGACGCGGGGTGGCCACCACTGCCGCCCGATTGGTGGCCCAAGCCGGATTCGACCACCTCGGGCTGAATCGCATCGAGCTCCTCATCGCCGTGCAGAACACCGCCAGCCGCCGGGTGGCCGACAAGCTCGGTGCCTCCTACGAGGGCACCCTCCGCAAGCGCCTCGTGCTGCCCGCCGGGCCCACCGACATGGCGATGTACGCCCTGGTGAGGTGAGGCGGCGGGGGGTGCGCGGGATGCCACTGGGGTCCGGAGGCCGGCTTGGGCAGCCCGGGGCTCAGGCGCACCAGGTCCCCACTCCGGGAAGACCCGGATGCCTGCCTCAATACCCGGTACGTAAGGTGAGCACCTGGCGGTACATGCAGGAGGTTGAGCCATGGCAGAGAACCCCTCGGCGACCGGCCGGCCTATCTGGCCCTACGTTGTGGTGGCAGCAGTTGTCGTGGTTGCAGTGGCCGGGTTCTTCTTGGTGCGGGGCATCAACGCCTACAACAAGCCCAACCCCGTGTTCCCGTCGCTGGCCGACAACCCTGACCCGTCGTTGCAGGGGACGGTCGCCTACTACGACATCATGACTTCGTGCGTCCGCGTCGTGGCTGCCGCCGGACAGCCATCCCAGGACGTCCTATGCCTCACCGAAGAGGAGGCCTACCACCCGACGCAGGACGCTTACGGTCCCCTCCTCGCCTGGCTGCCCGACGACCGCCTGGAGGTGACCATGCGCTTGTGGGGCGAGAGACAAGCCGAGGCTGAAGCTGCCGGCTGGTGGCAGAAGACCGTGGATGTCACCACCGGGCAGGTGGAAGAGGTTCCGGCGACGGAGGTCCCGAGCGCCCTACCCGTAGCCACCGCTTCCGCGGGTCCCAACGGCGAGCAGATCGAGGTCACCTCGGCGGGAGGGCGCGTGGAGATCGTGCTGATCGACGCCGCCGGATCACGGACCCTGCTCTCTACCGAAGGGAACCCCGACTACTGGGTCAAAGTCCCACCGACATGGTCGCCGGACGGCAGGTGGATCGTCGTGGAGGACGGAGCCTCCGAGATTCTTCTCATCACCGTGGACGATCCGGCGGTGACGCGCGTGCTGGCAACGAACGCCCTGTCCTGGCTGGGATGGGGAGGCAGGACTCACCTGGCAGTCACCGGCGCCCAACTCCTGGAACCGGAGGACTGATCGGATGGATTGCACCGCCAAGGGACTTCAGGCGGCTCCTTCTTGGGTGCGCCCGGCAGCCCCTCACCGCCCAGTGAGTCAACCGTACTCTGGGCTGCGGTGTGAAGATGTCACATGAGCCGGGTTCTCGGGCTGCTGTGGCCCGGTGAGGCGTGGGGTGCCGAGGGGGGCGCCGAGGGCGTTTGGGCGGCGCGATTGATGGGCGACGACTGGGCGCTCCTTCAAGACGGGGACTCTGCAGACGGCACCACCGGTGTGTAGGGTGGAGCGACGCCATTAGGAGCGGAGGGGGTCATGCGCCGGGTCGCTCTGGCAATTGGGCTGGTGTTGTTTATCACCGGCTGTGGGGGCGACCAGGCCGCGGACACCACCACGACCACGGTGCCGACGACCACTACCAGCATGGTGCCGGCCACCACCACTACCAGCATGGTGCCGGCCACTACGACGACTACCTCTCCATTGGCTTCGGAGGGAGCAGCCCTTGGGGAGCCGGGACCGTATGGGGTGGGTGAGACTGAGTACGAGACGCGGGATGCCTCTCGGGAGGACCGGTGGGTGTGGGTGCTCGCCTACTACCCGGCAGACACCGATTCTCCTACCCCCGAAGCGGATGCCGCGCCTGATACCTCCGGCGCTCCGTACCCAGTGGTAGTGGCCGACGGGGACATCGGCGCCGACATGGGGGCGCACCTCGCCTCCCACGGGTTCGTGTTCATAGAGCTGCGCAATCA
>JALOLI010000282.1 GCA_025456165.1 Acidimicrobiia bacterium
TTGGGGCGTGCTGGGGGCCACCGGGCCCCAGTCGTGGGCGGCAAACCACGCCTCGCGCACGCCTGCCGCCGGCAGGGCGAGACGCTCCAGGTCCAGCGTGACCCGGCCGTCGGCCACCGCGTACAGCGCCCGGCCCGGCAGGGGCGGCGGCCAGGCCGCCCGCGCCGCGTCGAAGTCGCGCGCGGCCTCCGGCTCCAGGGCCGCGGGCACTGCCGTGATCGGCAGCACCCGGGCGAGCTCCGCCTGCTCGGGAATGCACTCCTCCCGGCAGACCAGCCAGGCGGCCCGCAGGCCGATCCGGGCCTCCCCTGCCGACGCGCCGGACCCCGTGCCGTCGGGCTCCAGGGGCACCATCAGGGTGACCGACCCCTCGTAGCCGTAGTTGGTGAGCGGCCCGACCCGGATCCGCTGCGGCACCGGCCACCGGATTTCGCCGGCCCGCCAACCCGATGGCAGCGTCCAGTCCAGCCGGGGCGGGCTGCCGGACTCGCCGGGGTTGCGCCAGTAGACGTGCCAGTGGGGCTCCAGCTCGAAGCGCAGGCCGACCCACAGCGTCTCGCCGGGCGTGAGGCCCGTGCGCTCGGTCAGGAGGGTGACGGTGGTGTGCCCGGTGCGGGCCGTGGACTCGCCGCGGGCGGGCGACGCCAGCACGAGGGCGAGGAGAGCAAGAAACCCGACCACAACGGCCCGGAGGTCGGCGAGCACCGCGCCGCCCTGCCGGCCGCGACCCACGTGCCGGGTGCCGGCGACAGCCTGAAGGATCGCCCCCGCCGACACCCCGAAGGCCAGTGGGTCGGCATTGGCCTGGGCTTGGGCTTGGGCTTGGGGTTCGGGTTGGGCCTCGGCGTAGGCGCGGGCCTGGGCCTGGGCCTGGGCCTGGGCGCAAGCAAGGACAGGTAGACGCGCGGTCATGCCCGGATTCGATTGTCGTCGCGCCCGGTCGTTCCCCGCCCGCCCTCCGTGTCGTCGTTCCGGCGGAAGCCGGAACCCAGGGGAACGAGCGACCTGGACCCCGGCCTTCGCCGGGGTGAGCGCTTCTCGAGAGTCTCCACAAGGTCCCGCCCGCCCCCGTGGGAGCGGCGCCCTCGCCGCGAAGAATCGGCGCGGGGCGCGCCTCCCACGGCACCGTCGCTGCCTCCCGGGTGGAACCGTACGCCACGAGACCGTTAGGATCCCCCACCTCGGGTGGGAGCGGCGCCCTCGCCGCGAAGAATCGGCGCGGGGCGCGCCTCCCACCACCGCTCCTTGCACCCCGGACCGCGGGGAGACCCACCACCATCCGGAGCCGAGAGGATGATGTCGCCCGTACGCCACGCCGCCCGCTGTCTGCTGGTCCTGTCCCTCGCGCTGAGCCCGCTCGCCGGGCCGGCCCGGGCCGACGACGGCAAGCCGCTCACGATCCTCCACTTCAACGACCTGCACGGGCAGCTCGAGCCGCTGACCGACCGGGCCTCGGGCACGTCGATGGGCGGCATCGCGCGGCTCGCCGGCGCGGTGCGGGCGGTCCGCGCCGAAGACCCGGCGCGCCCCGTCCTGGTGCTGTTCGCCGGCGACCTGCTGCAGGGCACTGTGACCTCCACGGTCTTCCTGGGTCTGCCCGACCTCGGCTTCCTCGCCGACGCAGGGGTCGACGCGGCGGCCATGGGCAACCACGAGTTGGACTACGGTCAGGCCCACTTCCGCGACCTGCTGCAGGAGGCCCGCTTCCCGATCCTGGCCGCCAACCTGCGCGCCGAGCCCGAGCCGTTCCCGGTCCGCGAGTCGGTGGTGCTGCGGCCGGCCGGCGGGCCGCGGGTGGCGGTGCTGGGGCTGGTGACGGACGAGCTCACCACCACCACTCACCCGCGGAACACCACCGGGGTGAGCGTCGAGGACCCGGTCGTGACCGCCCGGAGGCTGGTGCCCGACCTGGAAGCGGAGGCAGACCTGGTGGTGGTGCTCTCGCACCTGGGCGGGGCGGAGGACCGCCGCCTGGCCCGCGAGGTGCCGGGGGTCGACCTGGTGGTCGGCGGCCACAACCACCACCTCTACCCCGCTCCCGTGATGGAGAACGGCGTGCCGATCGTGCAGGCGGGCGAGCGCGGCACCCACCTGGGTCGCCTGGACCTGCGGGTGCGCGAGGGCCGCGCGGAGGTACTGTCTTACCGCCTGGTGGCGATCGACGAAGCCGTCCCGGAGGACGAGAGGCTGGCCGCGGAGGTCAAGGCCCTGGGCGCCCGCCTGGAGCAGGAGGTCGCCGTCGTCGTCGGCCGCAACGCCGTCGACCTCGACGCCAGCCGCGAGCGCATCCGGCGCGGCGAGAGCAACTTCGGCAACTTCGTCGCCGACCTGGCCCGCGAGCTCACCGCCGCCGACGTGGCGCTCTTCAACGGTGGCGGCTTCCGTGCGTCAATCGCCGCGGGCGAGGTCCGGGTCAAGGACGTCTACCAGGCCTTCCCCTTCGGCAACGAGCTCGTCACCGGGACGCTCACCGGGGCCCGGATCCAGGCGGCCCTGGACCGTTCCGCCCGGCTCGACCCCGAGGACAACCCGGGCGGGTTCCTGCAGGTCTCGGGACTGCGCTACGCCATCGCCGACGGTGCCGCACGGTCGGTGACGGTCGCCGGCCGCCCGCTCGACCCCGCCGCCCGCTACCGGGTGGTGGTGCCGGATTTCCTCGCCGAGGGCGGCGACGGCCACGTCGAGCTGAAGGCCATGGAGGGTAAGGTGGCCACCGGCCGGCTCATCTCGGATATGGTGATGGAGGCCTTCCGCGATCGCGGCGAGGTCTCGGCGGCGGTCGACGGCCGGGTCACGCGGCTGCGCAACAGTACCGGGCCGGCGCCCTGAGGCGCGGGAGCACGGTCGAGTTGCCCCGGGGCATGAAGGAGACGCGCACTCCTGCGAGGTGGATGCGCCGTCGCGTATCCACCCTGCGACATCCCATCCGAGGTGGATGCGCTTCGCTTATCCACCCTACGAGGCCCCCTCCTACGAAATCGAGGACTTTTCCGCTACGGTCCTGAGGATGTCGACCACTCCCCCATCCGCCTGCGAAGCCGTCGCGGGCATCGCCGCTCCGGGCGCGCCTGAAACGGCAGTCGCGCCTGGTCCGGCGGCCGCGTCGGCCTCCGCCGACCCGCTCGAGGCGCTGTATCTGGCGGGGCTGCGCCGGCGCTTTAAGAACGAGGTGAACCGGCTCACCCGGGGGGCGATGCGCGAGCGGCTCGCGGCGGAGCCGGACGCCGGCGACCTGGCGTTCCTGATGAGCTACCTGTACGCCTTCCACTGGCTCCGGCACCACGTGGACCCCGGGCGCCGACCGGCGATGTTGGCGAGCTTCCGCGGCGCCCGACACGGCTTCCTGATAGACCTGCTCGACCAGCCGGCGGGCGCCGAGGCCTTCGTGCGGGGCTACCTCGCGGCGATGCTCGCCCCCGCCCGGGCCCACCTGGCGGAGAGCGCCTCG
>JALOLI010000283.1 GCA_025456165.1 Acidimicrobiia bacterium
ATCGTCGAGTCGACGGTGCCGGTCGGCTAGGGGTAGATCGTTTCCAATCGAGGGAGGCCGGCTTCAGGGCCGGCCTCCCTCGCGTGGGAGGGTCCTCAGGCTTTCGCCAGAGTCCCCAGGTAGAGCTGCACCACCCGGGGGTCGTTGAGCAAGCTCAGCCCGGTGCCGGTGTAGGCGTTGGCCCCCTGGTCGAGCACGTAGCCGCGGTGGCAGACCTCGAGGCAGCGGCGGGCGTTCTGCTCGACCATCACCACCGACACCCCGGCCTGGTTGACCTCGGCGATGCGGACGAAGACCTCGTCCTGGTTGGCCGGGGAGAGACCGGCGGAGGGCTCGTCGAGCAGGAGCACCGCCGGCTCCATCATCAGGGCCCGGGCCATGGCCACCATCTGACGCTCGCCGCCCGAGAGCAGCCCGGCCCGCTGGTTGAGGCGATCGGCGAGATGGGGGAAGAGGGTGAGCACCGCAGCAGCCCGTGTCTTGTGCTCCGCGGGCCGCAGGTAGGCCCCCATGAGCAGGTGCTCCTCCACGGTGAGGCGGGGGAACACGTTGTTGCGCTGCGGCACATAGGACACCCCCCGCCCCACCAGTTCGTGCGCCGGCAGGCCGGTGATGTCCTCGCCGCGCAGCGTCACCCGGCCTTTGCGGATGGCCAGGAGGCCGAAGAGCGCCTTGACCAGGGTGGACTTGCCGGCGCCGTTGGGGCCGATGATCCCCACGATCTCGCCCGGGTCCAGACGAAGATCGCAGCCATTGAGGATGTCCACCTCTGGCAGGTAGCCGGCGACCAGGCCGGTGGCCTCCAAGAGCGGGGCGGGGGAGGTCATGCTTCGGCCCCCTTCCCGTGCCGGCGCCCCAGATAGGCGTCGATCACTTCGGGGTTGGCACCGACGGCCGCCGGCGGGCCTTCGGCGATGAGGCGGCCCTCGGCCATCACCACCACCCAGTCGCTCGTGCCCATCACCACGTCCATGTCGTGCTCGATGAAGACCACGGTGGCCCCCTCCCGCCGGATGTCCTGGATGTGATCGAGGAGGGTCTGGCGCAGCGCCGGGTTCACCCCCGCCATGGGCTCGTCGAGCATCAAGAGCCGGGGCCGGGCCATGAGCGCCCGGGCCATCTCGAGCAGCTTGCGCTGGCCGCCCGAGAGGGTGCCGGCGAAGCGGTCGCGCATCGCGGCCAGCCCGAAGCGCTCCAGGAGGCCTTCGGCCTCGGTCCGCAGCAGCATGTTGTCGAGCAGGCTGAGGCGGCCCAGCGCCTTGGTCAGTTGGAAGGTGCGCACCATCCCGGCCCGGGCGATCTGATGCGCCCGCCTCCCCTGGAGCGGCTGCCCGTCGAAGAGCCAGGTCCCGGCGTCGGGGTGGTCGAACCCGGTGAGCAGGTTGAAGAGGGTCGTCTTCCCGGCCCCGTTGGGCCCGATCAGGGCGGTGATGGCTCCGCGCGCCACCTCGAGGTGGGCCACGTCTACCGCCTGCAGGCCCCCGAAGGACCGCTCGACCCTCTGGACCACCAGGATGGGGTCCGGCTTGGGCACCCCGGGCTGCGGGGCGACGCCGTCGAGGCCGGGCCGGAGGTCAGCGCTCATCGGTCAGCAACTCCTCCCGGCTCCCCAGGATGCCCTGGGGTCGCAGGATCATGAGCAGCATCAGCCCCAGGCCGACCAGGGCGAAGCGGACGGCGGCGACCTCGTTGGCTTCGAGCACGCCGCCCAGCCATCCGGCCGCCAGGGCCCCCCTCAGGAGGCCGTCGGTGAACTGGAGCAGGAACCAGAAGATCACCGCTCCTACCACCGGGGCCAGGATGCGGCCCGGCCCACCCAGGATCAGCACGGTGTAGGCGAAGAAGGTGAGGATCGAGATGAAGGTGTCGGGGTTGACCGCCTGGGTTTCGATGGCCAGGAGCATCCCGGCGAAAGCCCCGATGACCCCGCCGAGCACCAGGCTCTGGATCTTGTAGGCGAAGACGTTCTTGCCGAGGGAGCGGGCGGCGTCCTCGTCTTCACGGATCGCCTTGAGCACCCGGCCCCAGGGGCTGCGCAGCAGGACGGTCAGGAGCAGGAGGACCAGGGCCACCAGCAGCCATCCCACCGCCATCACCCACAACTGGCGGTGGCCGAAGTTGAAAGAGCCGAAGCCGTAGCGGCCCGGGGGGATGGGGTTGAGGGCGAAGAAGGGGTCGGCGAACTTCTGGATCCCGAAGACCCCTCCGGTGAGCGGCTCCAGGGCCCGGCTCCGGGTGACGTAGCGCAGGATCTCGGCGGTGGCGATGGTGACGATGGCCAGGTAGTCCGTCCGGAGCCGCAGGGTGGGGATGCCGAGGAGCAGGCCCAGCACTACGGCGGCGCCGATGCCCACCAGCAGCCCCAGCCACAGCGGGCCGCCCTCGTTCACCGTCACGGCGGTGCCGTAGGCCCCCACCAGCATGAACGCCACCTGCCCGAAATTGAGCAGGCCGGTGTAGCCGAAGTGCACGTTGAGCCCCACCGCCGCCAGGGCGTAGGCGGCGGCGGGGACGCCGACGGCGGCCCGCAGCGAGTCGGCGAGGATCTCTACGAAGTCCACGCCGCGCCTCCTCGTGGCCCGGGGGTCATCCCACCCTCTCCTTGACCCCGAAGATGCCCTGCGGCCGGACCATGAGCACCAGGATCAGGACGGCCAGGGCGACCACCACCTTGAACTCCACCGGCAGCCAGAAGGTGCTGGCCTCGGTGGCCACACCGATGATGAGGCCTCCCACAGCGGCGCCGTAGGCGGTGCCGATCCCGCCCAGGATGACGGCGGCGAACATGGTGAGCAGCAGCACGAAGCCCATGTCCCACTGCACCGTCTGGGTGGTTCCCAGGAAGATGCCGGCGAGGCCGGCCAGGGCGGCGCCGAGCGCCCAGGTGTAGAGGATCACCCGGTCGACGCTGATGCCGGAAGCCTCGGCCAGGTCCTTGTTGTCGGCCACGGCCCGCATGGCGGTGCCCAGGCGGGTGTGGCGCAGGATGAGGCCGAGGGCGGCCAGGGCGCCCAGGGCGGAGAGGGTGATGATCAGGTCCTTGGGCGTCACCGTCACCGGCCCCAGCGAGATCTGGGGCTGGACGGCGTACTGCCGGTAGGTGAGCGGGGCCCCGCCGACCAGGATGAGGTAGATGTGCCGCACCAGCAGTGACAGGCCGATGGAGACCACGATGAGCGACACGTTGCCGGTGCGGCGGCGGCGCAGCGGCCGGAACAAGCCGCGCTCCAGCGATCCGCCGAGCAGGGCCGCCAGGGCGAGGGTAGGAGGGATGGCCCAGAGCAGGTGCAGCCCGGGCCCGGCGACGGAAGCGTTGAAGAACCAGGCCACCACGGCCCCGAAGGTGACCACCTCGCCGTGGGCGAAGTTGACCAGGCCGGTGACCCCGAAGATCAGCGACAACCCGACCGCGGCCAGGGCCACGATGGAGCCGTAGATGAGCCCCTTGACCGCCAGATTGAGCAGGCGGGTGGGCCACCCGGCGGTGTCCACCGACCTGTCGCCGAGGGCGAAGACCACCGACTTGTGCTGGCCGGCCCGGACCTCGACGCCCTCGAGGACGGAGCGGTCCGGGTCGCGCAGCGCCACGCCGTCGGGCAGGGTGCTCACGTCGAGGGCCACCCGGTAGGTGCCGGGGCCGGGGAGCGCCAACTCCCAGGAGCCGTCGGCGGCGGTGATGGCCGTCCGGGAGAAGCCGGCGGCGTCGGAAACGACGAGGGCGACGCCGGACACGGGATCGCCGGCCGGACCGCCCTGATTCAGGGTGCCGCCGAGGGTCTCAGCCGCGGGCGCGGCGAAGAGCAGGAAGCCGGAAAGGAGGTACGCCAGGATCGGCGGCATAACCAGGCTCCATGCTCGAATCGATCACGATTGCGGGGAGTGTAGAGGGCGTGTCGGGCCCCTCGGCCGCCACGGCGGCGCGCGCCCGGCG
>JALOLI010000034.1 GCA_025456165.1 Acidimicrobiia bacterium
GAGCACGGCGGCGACCCCAAGAGCATCGCCCTCTGCCACGAACTGGGCCTCGACTACGTGTCCTGCTCGCCGTTCCGGGTGCCCATCGCCCGGCTGGCGGCGGCGCAGGCCGCGGTCGAGATGCCGCGGTAGTCATCCGGGCAGCGAGGCCCGCACCACCGTCCCCTTGCCGGGGGCGGTCTCGAGGTGGAACGACCCGCCGGCGGCTTCGACGCGCCCGGCCATGTTGGCCAGGCCCATGCCGCGGCGGACATGAGCCGGGTCGAAGCCTTTCCCGTCGTCGGTGACCGTGACCACCAGCCGCTCCGGGCTGCCGTCGACCCGCACGTCGATGGCGGCGGCGCCGGAGTGGCGCAGGGCGTTGCTCAATGCCTCCTTCACCAGCGCCAGCAGCTCGTCGGCCACCTGGGGGTCCGGCAGGTCGGGGGGGCAGGAGACGTCGACGGTGACCTGGGCCTGGTAGGGGCCGGAGAGCCGCCCCACCAGGTCGGCGAGTTGCTGCCGCAGGCTGGGCCGGGCCCACACCGGCGGGCGCAGGTCGAAGATGAAGTGGCGCAAGGCGGTGATGGTGTCGTCCAGCTTTCCCACGGCGTCGTCGAGGCGGCGGCGGACCTCCTCGTGGATCGGGTCGATCTGATTGGCCTGGGCCTGGATGCTGAGCCCCACGGCGAACAGGTCCTGGATTATGGAGTCGTGGAGGTCCCGGGCGATGCGCTCCCGCTCCTCGAGCAGGGCGGCGCGGCGCAGCCGCTCCTGCAGGCGCAGGGTGGAGACGGCGGACCCGGCGGTCAGGGCGAGGAACTCGACCAGGGTCTCGTCCTCCTCGGTGAAGCCGCCGTCCTTCTCGGTCAGGTAGAGGTTGCCGAACACCCGGTCGCCTACCCGCACCGGGACGCCGAGGAAGGTGCGCATCTGCGGGTGACCCGGCGGGAAGCCGGCGGCGTCGGGATGGGTGGTGACGTCGTCGAGGCGGATGATGTGGCCGGCCCGGGTGATGGAGCCCAGCACCCCCCGTCCCTCCGGGAGGTGGGGGATGGCCGCCGCCTCCGCCTCGGCCATTCCGGAGTGGAGGAAGTGGATCAGGCCGCCGTGCTCCCCGAGCACCCCCAGCGCCCCGTAGCGGGCGCCGGTCAGTTCCATGGCGATCTCCACGGTGGAGCGCAGCAGGCCGGAGAGCTCCACCTGCCCGGCGACGCTGGCGGCACCCTCGACCAGCCCGGCGATGCGCTCGGGCGACAATCTGCGGCTCACCGGCCACAGGTTAGATGGGACCTTCGGCCGGGGGCGGAGGACGATGGGCCGGGGCGTGCATTCCGGAACCGCCGTACTGTTCTGCCATGGCGGGGGTGCTGCGCGTCGAGCTGGTCGACGACCACGAGGTCGTTAGGCAGGGCCTCAAGGCCCTGCTCAATTCCGCCGGTGACCTCGAGGTAGTCGGCGAGGCGGGAACCGTCGCCGAGGCGGTCCGCCGGGTGGGCTACGACAGCCCGGATGTGGTGGTCCTCGACGTCCGGCTGCCCGACGGCAGCGGCATCGAGGCCTGCCGCGAGATCCGGGCGCGCTGGCCCCACGTGCGGGTGCTGATGCTGACTTCCTTCGCCGACGACGAGGCGCTCTTCTCCTCGATCATGGCCGGCGCCTCCGGTTACGTCCTGAAGCAGATCAAGGGGACCGATCTGGTCGACAGCGTGCGCCGGGTGGGGCGGGGGGAGTCGCTGCTCGATCCCGAGATGACCGCCCGGGTGTTCCGCCGCATCCGGGGCGAGGAGGCCGACGATCCGCTGCTGGCCCGGCTCTCCAAGCAGGAGCGGCGCATCCTGGAGCTGATCGCCGAGGGGCTGACCAACCGCCAGATCGCCGAGCGCATGTTCCTCGCCGAGAAGACGGTGAAGAACTACGTGTCTAACGTACTGGCCAAGCTGGACATGGGCCGGAGGAGCGAAGCGGCTGCTTACGCCGCCCGGCTCGAAGCCCAGCGCCAGCACAAGTACCCGCCGGAGCAGTGGCCGCAGTAGCCCGGCGGGCCTGAGGCCCCGGCGGCACCAAGGCGGAGGAGGAGACCGGCCGTGATGAAGGTCCGCGACATCATGACCACGGATCCCGTCAAGGTGACTGCCGACACCAGGCTCAGGGAGGCGGCGCGCCTCATGGTGCGCCACCGGGTGAGCGGGCTGCCCGTCGTGGACGAGGGCGGCAAGCTGATCGGGATCCTGAGCGAGGGGGACTTCATCCGCCGCGAAGCGGGGCGCGACCGCCCGCACGGGGTGAGCCTCCTCGACGCGGTCTTCGGCGAGGGCGAGCTGCAGCCGGTGGGGGCCGAGACTGTGGCCGAGATCATGACTCGCAGCGTGGTGACCATCACCCCGGAGGCCTCGGTCGGCGAGGCTGCCCGGGTGATGGGGCGGCGCAACGTGAAGCGCCTCCCCGTGGTGGACCTGGAGGGGGAGTTGATCGGCATCGTCAGCCGGGCCGATGTGGTGGGGGCCTTCACCAAGCCCGACGACGTCATCGAGGACGAGGTGCGCGAGGACCTCATCCGCCGCCTGCTCTTCCTCGACCCCGAGCTGGTGGAGGTCTCGGTGAGCGACGGGGTGGTGACGCTGGAGGGCGAGTTGGAGAACCGCACCGAGGCCCACCTCCTCGAAGAGCTCTCCCGGCGCATCGCCGGCGTGGTCCGGGTCGAGAGCCGGCTGCGCTACAAGGTGGACGACCGCAAGCTGGAGCGGGGCTATCCGCTTCCCTGAGGGAGCGAGTCGTTAGGCATGGCTGCTCGGCCCATCGAGGCGCGCTTCCCCGTCGTCACCCCAGCCGGTGTCATCGCGGTAGCGCGCTGGGAGGGAAGCGGCACGCCGGTGCTGGCGGTGCATGCCACCGGGTTCTGCAAGGAGCTCTGGGGGCCGGTGGCCGCCTTGCTGGCACCGAACCCGGTGGTGGCCCCCGACCAGCGCGGCCACGGGGACTCCTCGACGCCGCCTCCGCCCTACGACTGGTGGGACCTGGGGCGGGACCTGCTCGAGGTGGTCGCCGCCGACGGGCCGTTGCGTCCGGTGGGCCTGGGGCACTCCTCCGGGGCGGCTGCCCTGGTGATGGCCGAGCTGCTTCGGCCGGGCACCTTCGCTTCGCTGGTCTTGGTGGAGCCGATCATCTTCGGCGTGCCGGCGGCCCGGATGGAGGACAACCCCATGACCGCGGCCGCCCTGCGGCGGAAGCGGGCCTTCGCCTCGGCCGGGGCCGTGGTGAAGTCGTTCCGCTCCCGGGGGGCCTTCGCCGGGTGGACTGAGGAGGCCCTCGGCCTGTACGCCGACCACGGGTTCTACCCCGGGCCGGACGGCTGGGTACTCAAGTGCCGCCCCGAGACGGAGGCCGAGTTCTACCGCGGGGCCACGGCCCACGGCGCCTGGGCCCGGCTCCACGAGATCGCCTGCCCCGTGGTGCTGGCGGCCGGTGAGCGGTCTGCCAGCCATCCCCGGGAGTTCCTGGAGGCGATGCGGGACCGCTTCCGCGACGCCCGCCTGGAGGTGGTGCCCGGAGTCGGCCACTTCCTCCCGATGGAGCGTCCCGAAGCGGTGGCCGCCCTGGTCGCGGCGCGGCTCGGCCGGGGAGGCGGAGGGGGCAGCCGGTAACATCGACCGGTAGTGCTGATCCCCCGCTCCGCTCTGGCCGAAGCGGCGGCCGCCCTGCGGGCCGCCCCCCGGAGCCTCCGGCTGGCGTCGGTGGCGGTAGACCTCGAACCCCTCGACCTGGTGCGCGCCGGGGCCGGGGCCTTTGCCGCCGCCGGCTACTTCTCGTCTCCGGAGGGGGTCACCCTCGGTGGGCTGGGGACCGCCTGGACGGCGGTGGCCGCGGGGACGGATCGCTTCGCCGCCCTCGACGCCGCGATCGAGGAGGGACTCCCCGCAGGGACCGAAGCCCTCGTCGGTTTCTCCTTCGCCCCCGGTGGCCCGGCCTCGCCGGAGTGGGAGGGCTTTCCAGGGGCGGCAGCGTGGCTGCCCCAGATCACCGTGGTGCGGCGGGAGGGCGCCACTCGCCTGGTCTTCGCCGTGCCTCCGGGAGGCAACCCGGCCGCGGTGCTGACTGCGGCGGCCACGCTGCGCCTCCCGGGGGAGGCCGCGGCCCCCTCGGCAGTGGCCAGTCGGGCGGTGCCGCCCCTGGCCGACTGGCAGGCGAAGGTAGCGGCGGCGGCGGCCGCCGCCGGAGCCGGCGGGCCGGCCAAGGTGGTGCTATCCCGGTCGCTGCGGGTCGCCCTCGACCGCCCGGCCGATCCCTTCGACCTGGTGGCACTCCTGCAGGAGCGCTCGCCGGCGGCCTACGCCTACGGCTGGCAGGCGGGGCCCGCCGCCCTGGTCGGGGCCAGCCCGGAACTGCTGGTCTCCCGGAGCGGCGAGCGCTTCGCCTGCCGTCCTCTCGCCGGCTCGGCGCCTCGCGGCGCCGACCCGGGGAGCGATCACCGTCTGGGCGAAGCCCTGCTGGCGAGCCGCAAGGAACGGGCCGAGCACGCCTTTGTGGTCGAGGCCGTCATAGCGGCCCTGCGACCGCTGGCCTCCTCGCTGGAGGTGCCGGCGGGCCCCGTCCTCGACCGCCTTCCGGGGGTGCAGCACCTGGCTACTCCGCTCGGCGGGGTCACCGGCTCCCGCCTGCTGGCCCTGGCGGGCGCCCTGCACCCGACTCCGGCGGTCGGGGGAGTGCCCCGCGACGCCGCCCTGGCGGCGATCGCCGCTGCCGAGGGGTTCGACCGCGGCTGGTACGCCGGGGGGGTGGGCTGGGCCGATGCCTCGGGCGACGGCGAGGTGGCCCTGGCGCTGCGCGGCGCCCTGCTGCGCTACGACGAGGCGATCCTCTACGCCGGGGCGGGCATCGTGGCCGGGTCCGAGCCGGGGGCCGAAGCCGCCGAGACCGACCTCAAGCTGGCGGGGATGCTGGGCCTGTTTGGTGGATGACTAGAGGCCGGCGAGGGCGGCGGCGACGGCCGCCCGCAAGCGGCGATGCAGGTCGAAGTTGGCCGCCCGTTCGGTCCGCACCTCCAGGAGGCGGGGCCCGGCCGGGGCGGCGGCCACGGCAGCGGCCAGGGCCTCGCGTGTCTCCACCCTCTCTGCCTCGATCCCGAAGGCCCGCGCCAGGGAAACGAAGTCGAGGCCGTGCGGCGTGCCCCAGTGGCGCTCGAAGTAGGCGGGGAAGCCGGCCTGGGGGAGGAAGTGGAAGATGCCGCCGCCGTCGTTGTGCAGCACGACGATGTTGGCGGCGATGCCCAGGCGGGCCGCCGTGCCCAACGCGGTCAGGTCGTGCAGGGCCGAGAGGTCGCCGGCGAGGAGGCAGGCCGGCGATCCGGCGACTGCCGCCGCCCCCAGCCCCGTGGAGAGGAAGCCGTCGATGCCGGCCGCCCCCCGGTTCCCCAGCAGGCGCAGCGGGGCGGGCCGCGCCGGGAAGAAGGCATCGACGTCACGGATCGGCATGGAGGAAGCGACGGCGAGGAGCGCCCCCGGGGGCAGGGCCCCGGCCAGCACCCGCACTACCTCCGGCTCGTTGGGGAAGGCGGCTTCGGCCAGGACGCCGTCTAGGGCCGCCCGGGCGGCGCTGTCGGCTTGCCGCCAGGCTTCCAACCAGGCGTCCGGGGCGGGGCGGGGGGAGGCGGTGGACAGGGCCTCGAGGGTGGGTGCCGGCTCGGCCCGGACCATCAGGGAGAGGGTGCCTCCGGGATCCCGCCATCCGGCCGGATCGATGAGGGCCTGCGGCACCTCGGGGTGCTCGCCGAGCCACTGCCACAGCGGTTTGGACGTGGGCAGGGCCCCGACCCGCAGCACCACCTCGGGCGGGGCCTGTCCCAGCCAGCCGGCGGCGCCCAGGGGGTCGGCGGCAGAGATCACCCGGCTCAGGTCGTGGCCGCCGGCCCGGGCCCCCGAGAGCGGGTCGGCGAGGATGGGGAACCCGCAGGCGGCGGCGCAGGCGGCGGCGGCGGCGGGAAGGGTGGGGTCGTCCTGCGGGCCGAGGACGAGCAGGCCCCGCCGCCCCGCCACCAGGGCCGTCAGGCGCTCGACGATATCCGGCGTCGGCAGGAGCCGCCCGGGCAGGACGGCGGGGGGCGCGGCCGAGGACGCCGGGCGGGGACCGGTGGGCACCAGTGGCTCGCGGAAGCGGAGGTTGAGGTGCACCGGCCCGGGCGGGGACTCGAGGGCGGCGGTCACCAGGCGGGCCGCCAGGGCGGCGGCCAGGCCGGAAGTCCCCTGGCCCGGGGGAGGCGGTTCCAGGTCGTGGGCCCACTTGACCGCCGCTCCGTAGATCCCGGCCTGGTCGATCGTTTGGGGGGCGCCGACCCCTTGGAGATCGGCCGGCCGATCGGCGGTGATGAGGATCAGAGGGACCCGGCCGTGACGGGCTTCCACCGCAGCGGGCAGGAACTCGGCGGCCGCCGTTCCTGAGGTGCACACCGCCACCGCCGGCAAGCCGGTGGCGCGGGCGATGCCGAGGGCGAAGAAGGCCGAGGAGCGCTCGTCGAGGTGCGGCCAGTCGCTGATGCCGGGCTCCTCGGCGAGGGCCAGGGCCAGCGGAGTGCTGCGCGATCCCGGGGTGACGCAAGCGTGGGCCACGCCGAGCGCGGCGAGGGCCCGGACCAGCGGGACGGTGAACTCGTAGTTGCGATCGGCCACGGGAGGGAACCTTACCCCGGCAGACAGCGAGCCGGCCCGATCGGGCCGGCTCGGTCCCATCAGTCGGCCGTTGATCAGCGGCCTTCCGTAATCGACCCCTCCATGAATCTATGGGGTTGCCGAGTCATCGGCAGGCCCGGGGCCGGGTTGAGCCTTGAGGGAGTACGCGAATAGGCCCGCCTCAGGGCCGGATGCCGCCCGACCATGGGCCGGCATCCGGCGAGGGGCGGCGGCCTATTGGCGCACCCCCTTACAGGGCGGCGCCCAGGGCGACCAGGGCGCCGAACAGGGCGTGGATCCGGGCGGTGGCCCGCAGGGCCCGGATGAGAGCCGGCCCGCCGGTCTCCTTGAAGATGGCGACGGCGACCGGCACGGCGAAAGGGGCCGCCGCCAGGCCGATCAGGCAGAGGCGGGGTACGGCGCCCAGCGCCGCTTCGAGGGCCAGGGCGGCGAAGGCACCCCCCAGGAGGCCGGCGTACAGGTAGCGGCCGCCGCGGCGGCCCAGAGAGACCGCCAGGGTGCGCTTGCCCGCCAGGCGATCGGTGTCCACATCCCTGACGTTGTTGGCCACCAGTATGGCGGTGACCGTCAGCCCCATGGGCACTGCCAGGAGCCAGGCGGCCGCCGGGGCGGTGGCATCGTGGACGAAGCGGGAGCCGACCGTGGCGGCCAGGCCGAAGAACAGGAAGACGGCGACCTCGCCGAGCCCCAGGTAGCCGTAGGGCCGGGGGCCCCCGGTGTAGGTGAGCGCCGCCGCCAGGCTGGCGGCACCGATGGCCAGGACGGGCCACCCGGCGATCACCGCCAGGTAGATCCCGCCGGCCGAAGCGAGGCCGAAGACCATCAGGATCGCCGTCCACATGGCCGGCGGCCTGATGAGCCCGGAGGCGACCGCCCGGGCGGGGCCGATGCGGGCCGGGCCGTCGGCGCCGCGGCGAGCGTCGGAGGCGTCGTTGGCGAAGTTGGCCCCGACGTTGATGAGGAGCGCCGCCCCCAGCGAGACGAGGAAGGCGTCGAGGCGGAACGCGCTCTGGCCCCAGGCCAGGCCGGCGCCGACCGCCACCGGCGCCGCCGCCGCCCACAGGGTGGGAGGGCGGGCGGCAGAGACCCAGGTCCGCAGGGTGCTCACGGGAGGCGGGGGAACTTCCCGAAGTCGGGGTCGCGCTTCTCAACGAAAGAGTCCCGCCCTTCCTGGGCCTCCTCGCTCATGTAGAACAGCAGGGTGGCGTCGCCGGCCAGTTGCTGCTGCCCGGCCAGGCCATCGGCGGCGGCGTTGATGGCGGCCTTCATCAGTCGGACGGCCAGCGGGGACTTGGCCAGGATCTCCCGGGCCCAGGCCACCGTCTCGGCCTCCAGGTCGGCCAGGGGGACGACCTTGTTGACCATCCCCATCTCGTAGGCCTCCTGCGCCGAGTACTGCCGGCACAGGAACCAGATCTCCCGGGCCCGTTTGTCGCCCACCATGCGGGCCAGGAGGCCGGCGCCGTAGCCCCCGTCGAACGAGCCCACCTTTGGGCCGGTCTGGCCGAACACGGCGTTGTCGGCGGCGATGGTGAGGTCGCAGACGAGGTGCAGCACGTGGCCTCCGCCGATGGCGTAGCCGGCCACCATGGCGATGATCGGCTTGGGCAGGCGGCGCATCTGGATCTGCAGGTCGAGCACATTGAGGCGGGGGATGCCGCGGGGGTCCACGTAGCCGGCTTCGCCCCGGATCCGCTGGTCGCCGCCGGAGCAGAAAGCCTGGTCTCCGGCGCCGGTGAGGATGATCACCCCGATCGCCGGGTCGTTGCGCGCTCGCTCGAAGGCATCGGAGAGCTCGAACAGGGTCGTCGGCCGGAAGGCGTTGCGGACCTCCGGGCGGTTGATGGTGATCTTGGCAATGCCCTCGGCGGTGGCGTAGAGGATGTCCTCGTAGCCCCCCGAGGGCTCCCACTGCACGGGCACGGGGAGTCTCCTGACTAGAGCGGGCGGCGTCCCGGTACTGTAGTGAGGCCCCGCCCATGGACTGGCTCCGCTCCTGCGCTTCCCGCTCCCCCGACGACCCGGCGCTCGCCTGGGGGGAGGAGGCCGTGTCCTACCAGAGCCTCG
>JALOLI010000284.1 GCA_025456165.1 Acidimicrobiia bacterium
CGACCTTGGTCCCATCGATCGGGGCGAGATCCGCATTCCCTCCTATGCCTTCCCGGAGCCGGCGGCCCGAGCCCTGGCCCAGGCGGTGCGCTACGCCGAATGGCGGGCCCGCCCCGAGGGCACCATCGCTACCTTCGAGGACACCAACTCAGATACCGCCCAGGATGTCATCTGGGGGGCGCTGGGACGGCTGGGCATGGAGGGCGGCTGGCTGCTCCCTCACGAGGCCGATGCAGTGCTCGACGCCTACCGCATCCCACACCCCAAGTCCCGGCTGGTCCACTCCCGCGAGGAAGCGGTGCAGGTGGCGGCGGAGTTCGGCGGGCCGGTGGCCCTCAAGGTGGTGGCTCCCAGCGCCCTGCACAAGAGCGATGTCGGCGGGCTGGCGCTGAACCTGACGGGCGAAGCCGCGGTGGCCGAGGCCTACGACCAGGTCCACGCCGTGGTCGAAGACGTCCAGGGAGTCTTCGTGCAGGAGTTCGTCAAGGGCGGCCACGAGGTCATCGTCGGCATGGCCGAGGACCCGTCGTTCGGCCCTCTCATCGCCTTCGGCCTCGGCGGGGTGTTCGTGGAGCTCATCAAGGACATCTCCTTCCGCATGAACCCCATCACCGACCTCGACGTCGACGAGATGATCGGCGAGGTCAAGGCGGCCAAGATGCTCCAGGGCTACCGCGGCGCGCCCCCGGGCGACATCCCCGCCCTGAAGGAGGTCATGCAGCGCCTCTCGGCCCTGGTCGAGGAGGTGCCGGAGATCGTCGAGCTCGACCTCAACCCGGTGAAGGTCATGGAGCCGGGCAAGGGCGCGGTCGTGGTCGACACCCGTATGCGGGTTCGCTCGGTGCCCCAGCGCTGGCTGCCGAGCCGCAAGGACATCCCCGCCGCCGAGCGGCGCCTGCGCTAGCGGAGGCGGTCAGAGGCGCCCGGGCCGGGTGGCGGCCGACAGGCCGCCGCCCGAGGCCCGCCCGGTGATCTTCTCCGGGGTGATCGCCACCACCGGCCGCTCCTCCGGGTAGACCGCCGGCGCCGAGAAGCCCAGCGCCGACTCGGTGTGGTACTTGGCGAGCAGCGCCGCCACCGCCTCGGCCTCTAGGCGAGGGTCATCGACCAGGCGGGCCCGTCCCCATACGAGCACGCTCTCCCACCCGGCGTCCTCGCGGGGCCGGCTCACCTCCACACAGACCCGGGGGTCGCTCCGCAGAGCGGCCAGCCTCCGCCCGGCGCCGGTGCGGAAGACGAGGTCGCCGCCGAGCACGACGAAGGACATCGGGGTCACGTAGGGCTCGCCCCCGTCGATCTGGGCGATGTGGGCGACCCGTCCTGCTTCCAGGACGGCCCGGCACTCGCCGGGGGTCAGTTCGATCATGGTTCCGCCTCGCCTCGGGGTTGCCCCAGTATGCCTCACCCCCGGCGGCCGGTAGGTACACCATCGCGGGGGCCTACCATGCGGCCCGCTCAAACGAACCAGGGAGTCAGTTTTCCATGGCCGAAACCAAGTGGGTCTACGGGTTCGACGAGGTCGCCGACGCCGAGAAGCACGCCGGCGGGGACTGGGACGGGGTGCGGGCCCTCCTCGGGGGCAAGGGGGCCAACCTCGGCGACATGACGCGCCTGGGGGTGCCGGTGCCCCCCGGGTACACCGTCACCACCGAGGCCTGCCTGGCCTACCTGGCCGGCGGCGAGGAGTTCCCCCCGGGCTGCTGGGGTCAGATCGAGACGGCCCTCGGGCGGGTGGAGAAGGCGACGGGCAAGCGCTTCGGCGACCCCCGGGAGCCCCTGCTGGTCTCCTGCCGCTCCGGCGCCAAGTTCTCCATGCCGGGGATGATGGACACCGTCTTGAACATCGGCCTCAACGACGAGGTGGCCGAGGGAATGGTGCACCTCACCGGGGATGAGCGCTTCGTCTACGACTCGTACCGCCGCCTGGTGCAGATGTTCGGCGGCGTCGTGCTCGGCCAGCCCGACGAGGCTTTCGAGGAGGTGCTCGAGCGACATCGCCATGAGGCCGGGGTGGCCACCGACTCCGAGCTCTCGGCCGATCGCCTGAAGGCCATCGTGGCCGAGTTCCGCGCCCTGGCCCCCGGCTTCCCCACCGAGCCCAAGCAGCAGCTGCGCCTGGCCACCGAGGCCGTGTTCAAGTCGTGGAACGGCAAGCGGGCCATCGACTACCGCAACGCCGCCGGGATCGCCCACGACCTGGGCACCGCAGTCAACATCCAGACGATGGTCTTCGGCAACATGGGCGACGGCTCCGCCACCGGGGTGGCCATGTCGCGCAACGCCACCACCGGCGAGGCCAAGATCGAGGGCGACTACCTGATCAACGCCCAGGGGGAGGACGTCGTCGCCGGCATCCGCGCCACCAAGCCGCTGGAGCAGCTGGCCGACGACCTGCCCGAGATGTACGACCAGTTCGCCGCCATCGCCGCCCGTCTCGAGCGCCACTACCGCGAGATGCAGGACATGGAGTTCACCGTGGAGCGGGGCAAGCTCTGGATCCTGCAGACCCGCGCCGGCAAGCGCACCGCCCAGGCGGCGGTGCGAATCGCCGCCGACCTGGCCGACGAGGGGCTGATCAGCCGGGAAGAAGCGGTGATGCGGGTGAAGCCCGACCAGGTCGACTTCTTCCTCCATCCCCAGTTCTCCGCAGAGTCGCTGCAAGGGGCGGTGAAGCTGGCCAAGGGGCTCAACGTCTCTCCCGGGGCGGCGGTGGGCATCGCCGCCTTCGACGCCGACCTGGCGGAGCGCTGGGCCAAGGTCGACGGCAAGCCGACGATCATGGTCCGGCCCGAGACCAAGCCCGACGACGTGCACGGCATGCTCGCCGCCGAGGGCATCCTCACCAGCCGGGGCGGCCGCACC
>JALOLI010000285.1 GCA_025456165.1 Acidimicrobiia bacterium
CGGGTGATGACGGTGAGCCGGGGCACGGTCGCCTCGCAGTAGGCGTAGAGCAGCTTGGCCCCGTGGCGGATGATGCCGCCGTGCTCCTGGCTCAGGCCGGGGAGGAATCCAGGCACGTCCACGAAGCTGACCACCGGGATGTTGAAGGCGTCGCAGAAGCGCACGAAGCGGGCCGCTTTCACCGAGGCGTCGATGTCCAGGGTGCCGGCCAGCACCGCCGGGTTGTTGCCCACGATGCCCACGGTGTGACCGTCGAGGCGGGCGAAGCCGACCACGATGTTGCGGGCCCAATGCCGGTGGACCTGGTAGAAGTCGCCGTCGTCGACGACCATCTCCACCAGGGCCGTCATGTCGTAGGGCTGGTTGGGCGAGTCGGGGATGATCCCGGCCAGGCCCGCCTCCATGCGGTCGGGCCGGTCCTCCGGGGAGAACGAGGGGGGCGCCTCCACGTTGTTTTGCGGCAGGAAGGAGAGCAGGTAGCGCACCTCCTCGGCCGCCTGAGCCTCGTCGGCGGCGACGAAGTGGGTGACGCCGGAGATGGAGGCGTGGCTGTGGGCCCCGCCCAGGGTGGCGAAATCCACGTCCTGGCCGGTGACGGCCTTGATGACGTCGGGGCCGGTGATGAACAGGTGGCTGGCCCCGTTGACCTGGAAGACGAAGTCGGTGATCGCCGGCGAGTACACCGCCCCGCCGGCGCAGGGCCCGAGGATGACCGAGATCTGGGGGATCACCCCGGAGGCCCGCACGTTGCGCCGGAAGATCCTCCCGTAGGCGTCGAGGGCCACCACGCCTTCCTGGATGCGAGCCCCCCCGGAGTCCTTGAGGCCGATGAGGGGAGCGCCGTTCTCCATCGCCAGGTCCATGACCTTGCAGATCTTCTCTCCCACCGCCTCGCCGAGGCTCCCGCCGAACACGGCGAAGTCCTCGGCGAAGACGAAGGTGGTGCGGCCGTCGATGGTGCCCCACCCGGTCACCACCGCGTCCCCGGCGGGGCGGCGCTTCTCGATGCCGAACCCGTGGGCGTGGTGGCGGACCAGCGTGTCGATCTCGCAGAAAGACCCCGGGTCGAGCAGGGCGGCGAGGCGCTCCCGGGCCGTCGGTTTGCCGGTCGGGGCGCGCCGCTCCGCCTGCGCCGCCTCGCGGCGCAGTTTCCTCAGGTGCTCGATTCGCTCCTCTGTGCTCACGCCGCTCCCGTTATCCTCGGCCGGCGGTATCCCTTGGACTACTGGGCCGGTGACGACGGATACACCTTATGCGCTCCGCTGCGTGGAGACGACGGCGTCCACCCAGGATGAGGCGCGGCTGGGTTTCTCCGGACGACCCTTGCTGGTGGTCGCCGCCCGCCAGACGGCCGGGCGGGGGCGGCGGGGGAGGCCCTGGGATACGGCGTTGCGGGCGCTGGCGGCCAGCCTGGCCTTCGCCCCGGCCTGGCCGGAGGGCGCCTGGCCCCGACTCACCCTGGCGGCGGGTCTGGCGGCCTGTGGCGCCCTGGGGGCGGGAGTGCTCCTGGAGTGGCCCAACGACCTGGTGCGGGGGGGCACCAAGGTAGGAGGCCTGCTCACCGAGACCTCCGGCGGGGTGGTGACGGTGGGGCTGGGGGCCAACCTCTACTGGCCGCGGCCTACGGTGGACGGCGCCGGCGCCCTGTACGAGCAAGACCCCGGGCCGGAGGCGGCCCTGGACCTCGCCGCCGTCTGGGCCGCCGACCTGCTCGCCCGGGTGGCGGCCGGGCCGGGCGGGTGGGGGCTGGCCGCGTACGCCGCCGCCTGCACCACCCTGGGGCGCGAGGTCACCTGGGAGCCGGCCGGCCGCGGCCGGGCGGTGGCGGTGCAGGAGGACGGGGGCCTGGTGGTGGAGACCCCGGCCGGGCGCCGGGTGCTCTACGCCGGCGAGGTTCACACCGTGCGGCCGGTTGCCTGAGGCCCGGCTCAGTCGGGGGAGGCGGCGCAACTCCTGGTCCCTGTTATAACCACCCCGACTTCTCCGGCATGACCTACTACCCCGTTGCCCCCCCTCCTGCCCCGGCGCCTGCCGCCCCTCCCCGGGCGCGGCGCTGGCCCAAGCGGCTACTGATCGCCTTCCTGATCGTGGCCAACCTCGGCATCTTCGGGGGCCTGGGGGCGCTGTGGTGGGCCGCCAACCGGGTCAGTGGGGCGGTGGCCACGCTCGACTCCTCCGAGCTGGGCCTGGCCCAGGTGCCGGGCGACCTCGGCGACCCGCGCACCTTCCTGCTGATCGGCAGCGACAGCCGGGAAGACCTGCCCGAGGACTGGGTGGGCTACGGGGACTACGGCGGCCAGCGGGCCGATGTCATCATCCTGGTGCAGGTGCTGCCCGACAGGGGCGCGGTGCAGATGCTCAGCATCCCCCGCGACACCAAGGTGACCATCAACGGCACCACCAACCGCATCAACGCCTTCTTCAACGAGGGGGCGGCGCAGATCGTCGACGCCGTGTCCCAGTTCGCCCAGGTGCCCATCCACCACTACCTGCAGGTCGACTTCGCCGGTTTCGCCGGCATCGTGGACGCCGTCGGCGGCATCGAGATGACCTTCCCCTTCCCGGCTCGCGACCTCAAGTCGAAGTTCGACCTGGACGCCGGGACGCAGAACGTCGATGGGCGCACCGCCCTGGCCCTGGCTCGCTCCCGCAAGTACCAGGAGTTCCGCAACGGCGAGTGGGTCTACGTGGACGCCAGCGACATCGGGCGCACCCGCCGCCAGCAGGAGGTGCTGATGGCTCTCCTCACCCAGATCGACAGGCCTTCTTCAGTGGGCGGCTTCACCAACCTGGTGGACAGTCTGGGGCAGTTCGTCACCGCCGACGACACCCTGGGGGAGGACGAGATCATCCA
>JALOLI010000286.1 GCA_025456165.1 Acidimicrobiia bacterium
CCGGGGGGCCCTGGGGCCGCCGCCCTCCAGCGAGTCGAGGATGGCGCCGGCGGCCTCGACGCCTTCGGCGGCGGAGTGGAACTCGGCGGCCAGGCGGCGGAGCGGCAGGTAGGCCTCGGGCGCCAGGATCAGCACGGTGAGGCCGGCCTGCAGGGCCAGGGTCCCGTCGAGCACTCGCAGGCCCACCGCCACCGCCACCACCGCCACCGAGATCGTGGCCGCCAGTTCCAGCACGAGGGCAGAGAGGAAGGCGATGCGCAGCGTGCCCATCGTCTCCCGCCGGTGCCGTTCGGCCAGGGCGGCAAAGGCGGCCACCGCGTCTCGGCTCCTGCCAAAGACCTTGAGGGTGGGGAGGGCCCGGAGGGAGTCGAGGAAGCCGGCGCCGAGTTCGCTGAATGCCTGCCAGCGCCGGGCGGTGCGGGCCCGGGTGGCCCGGCCCACCAGGGACCCGAAGACGGGGATGAGGGGCAGGGTGACGAGCACGATGACCGCCGCCAGGGGGTCCAGCGGGAACATCCAGCCGAGCACGAACGCGGGCACCGCCGCAGCCAGGGCCAGCTGCGGCAGGTAGCGGGAGAAGTAGGCGTCGAGGGCTTCGATGCCCCGGCCGGCCGCCGCCACCAGGGCACCGGCCCGTTCCCCGGCCCCCTCTCGCTCGGCCACCCTCTGCAGCAGGGCGCGGCGCAGGGCGGACTTGACCCCGGCGGCGCTGTGGTGGGCGGCGACCTCGGTGGCCCAGGCGGCCAGGGCCGACCCCGCCGCCACCCCAAGCAGGCCGGCCAGATAGGGTGCCAGCCCGGCCGGGCCCTCGCCGAAGAAGGCACCGGCGATGATGCGAGCCAGGAGCAAGGCCCGGGCGATCGCCAGGCCGGCTCCGGCGAGGCCCAGCACGACCGTCGCCCCCAGGAACAGCCGAGCGCCCCGCCCCAGCCGGAACAAGCGCCGGTCTACGGGGCGGGGCGCGGCAGTCGTCGGCGTCAGCCGGTCGGCGACAGTTGCTCCCGGGTCACCCGCTTGCGGAACACCCAGTAGGACCAGGCCTGGTAGGCCAGCACCACGGGGACCATGATCAGGGCCACCACCGTGATCACCCGCAGCGTCGTCGGAGTCGAAGACGCGTTGTAGATGTCGAGGGTGTTGGCCTCCGCCGTGCTCGAGGGCATCACCCGCGGGTACAGGTTCATGAACAGCATCAGGACGGCGCTCACGATGGTCACCCCGGTGGCGACGAACGCCCAGCCGTCACGCTTGGCCCGCAGCAGGGCCACCACAGCGAGGGCGGCGGCGGCGGCCACCGCGGCCACCGGGATCAGCGCCCCCATCCCGATGCTGCCCCGGTTGCCTCCCGCCGCCTCGACCAGGGTCCAGGCGATGAAGCCGCCGGCGACGGCCACCGTGGGCAGGGCCAGCAGCGAGGCATAGCGGTGGGCCCTCTCGGCCACCGGCCCCGAGGCCTTGAGCCCCAGGAAGGTGGCACCGTGCAGGGTGAAGAGGAGCAGCGTGGTCAGCCCGCCGAGCAAGGCGTAGGGGTTGAGCAGGTTCCAGAACCCGCCGGTGTACTCGAAGGCGGCGTCGATGGGGACCCCGCGCACGATGTTGGCGAAGGCCACCCCGAAGAGAAGCGCCGGGACGGCGCTGCCGAAGAAGATGGCCCGGTCCCACCAGGCCCGCCATTGTGGCCGACGGTCCTTGGCGCGGTACTCGAAGGACACTCCCCGCAGGATCAGCGCCACCAGGATCAGGAACAGCGGCAGGTAGAAGCCGCTGAACATGGTGGCGTACCACTCGGGGAAGGCGGCGAAGGTGGCCCCGCCGGCCACCAGCAGCCACACCTCGTTGGCGTCCCAGACGGGGCCGATGGTGCGGATGGCCACCCGCCGATCGAGGTCGTCGCGGCCCACGAAGGGCAGCAGGATGCCCACGCCGAAATCGAAGCCGTCGAGGAAGAAGTAGCCGATCCAGAGGACTGTGATCAGCAGGAACCAGAGCGAGTTGAGGTCGGTCTCGATCATCGGGTCTTCCTCCTCAGTACGCCAGGCCCGCCCCGACCTCGGCCGGAGTGGTCTCCTCGCCGATGTCGGCCCGGGCGTACTTGGCCATCAGGTACAGGTCGATCACCGCCAGGATGCCGTATAGGACGGTGAAGCCGATCAGCGAGATGAGCACCGTGGCCGTGCTCACCGACGGCGAGACCGAGTCCCGCACCAGCAGGACGTTGTACACCGACCAGGGCTGGCGGCCGATCTCGGTCACCACCCATCCGGTGATGTTCGCCAGGAAGGGCAAGCCCAGGGAGAGCAGGGCCACGCGGTGGTACCACCTGACCTCGTGGAGGCGCTTGCGGTACATGAACCAGGCCCCGAAGGCCCCGAGGCCGATCAGGAAGAAGCCGACCCCCACCATCACCCGGAACGACCAGTAGACCGCGGCCACCGGGGGCCGGTAGTCGCCGGGCCCGAACTCCTCCTCGTACTCCGCCTGCAGGTCGTTGATGCCCCGCACCTCGCTGGTCCACGAGTGGTCGGTCAGCAGGCTCAGCACTCGCGGGATGCGGAGGTCGACCAGGTTGCGGCTCTCCGACTGGGAAGGTATGGCGAAGACGGAGAAGGCGGCGGGGGCTTCGGTCTCCCAATGGGCTTCGACGGCGGCATGCTTCATGGGCTGGAGGTCGGCGACTTCCTGGCCCTGGAAGTGGCCGCTGGTGGCCACGCCCAGGCTGGAAACCAGCACCAGGATCACCGCGAGCCCGGCGGAGGCCCGGAAGACCGGGCTGTCGGGCCGGCGCAGCAGGTGCCAGCCGCTGATCGCCAGCACGAAGACCCCGGCGGTGAGCCCGGCG
>JALOLI010000287.1 GCA_025456165.1 Acidimicrobiia bacterium
CTCCATCGACACCGCCATCCGCCTCACCGTGGCTCGCCGGTTCGTGAACGTCACCTTCCGGGACATCGGCCGCCAGTTGCTGCCCTCGCTGCAGGCCGGTGCGGCCCTGGCAGTGGCGGCCACCGGAGCCCTGTGGGCGGCCTCGCCCGCCGGGCCGGCCGTCTCCCTGGCCGCTGCCGTGGTGACCGGCGCCGCCACCTACGGCTCGGTCCTGTACCTGGTGGACCGTGAGGCCGTACGGCGCCTGGCCGGATGGGCCGGGCTGCACCGGCGGGCGGCGGCCCCCGAGGAGGCCGGCGCATGACCACCCCCGTCGTTCTCTCCTCCGTGCCCTCCGCTCCGGCCGAGCCGGCCCCGGTGCGGGTGCTCTACCTCATCGACTCCCTGGGGCCCGGGGGCGCCGAGCATCTGCTCGCCGCCTATCTGCCGTTCCTGCGCCGGGCCGGGGTAGTGCCCACGGTCGTCGCCCTCCAGGAGCAGCAGGGCAACCCCGTGGCCCGGCGCATCGCCGCCCAGGGCATCCCGGTGACCGAGCTCGACATCCGCCGGCTGCGCCAGCGGGGCGCCTTCGCCCGGGTCCGGGAGGCGATTGCCGCCGCCGACCCCGAGGTCGTCCACACCCAACTGGAGTTCGCCGCCGTGCTCGGCATCCCCGCCGCCCGGCGGCGCGGCCTGCCCACCGTGGCCACCCTCCACACCCTGGACGCTCCGCCGCCGCGCAGCCGTCTCGCCCTCCACTTCCGCCTCATGGCCTGGGCGCTGCGCCGCGCCCGGAGGGTCATCGCCGTGTCCGAGATCACCCGCCGCCACTACCTCGAGCGGGCCCGGCTGCGGCCGGAGCGGGTGGTGACCATCTACAACGGCATCGATCCCACCGCCTACCAGGCAGGCCCCGGGGTGCGGGAGGAGGCCCGGGCGGAATGGGGCCTCCTGCCCGACGCCCCCGTGCTGGCAACGGTGGCCGTGCAGCGGGAGCCCAAGGGGATCCAGCACATGCTGGCCGCCCTCCCCCAGGTCGCCGCCGCCTTCCCAGAGGTTCGCTACCTGCTGGTGGGCGATGGCCCGCACCGGCCCGCCCTCGAGCAGCAAGCAAGGGACCTCGGCCTGGCGGACCGCGTCGTGTTCGCCGGCGCCCGGGAAGACGTGGCCTGCCTCCTGGCTGCCGCCGACATCTTCGTGCTGCCGAGCCTCACCGAGGCCCTGCCCACCGTAGTCGCCGAGGCCATGGCGGCCGGCCTGCCCATCGTGGCCACCACCGTGGGCGGCATCCCCGAAATGGTGCGCCACGGCGAGGCCGCACTCCTGGTGCCCCCGGCCGACCCCGAAGCCCTGGCGGCGGCGGTGCTCCGCCTGCTGGCCAACCCCCGGCAGGCGGCGGCCATGGGGCGCGCCGGACGGCGCCTGGTAGCCGAACGCTTCGACATCCGCACCCAGGCCCGGGCCCTGGCCGACGACTACCGGGCCCTGGCGGCGGGGAGGCGGCGATGAGGGTCTTCGTGGTCGAGACCGACGGCGTTGGCGGGATGATCCACTACGCCTACCAGCTCTGTTCCGCCCTCGCCGCCGGCGGGGCCGAGGTGACCCTGGTCACCTCGCGCCACTATGAGCTCGGGCACCTGCCTCACTCCTTCGCCGTGGCGCCGATCCTGCGCCTCTGGCCGAACATCGAGCCCACCCTTGGCCCGGCCGGGAGGGGACGCCTCGCCGTGCGCCGCCTGTGCCAGAAGGCTCGCCGCGCCTGGCGGGCCCTGCGGCTCGCGGTCGAATGGGCCCGCCTCACCCGCTACCTGCTGGCGGAGCGGCCCGACGTGGTGCAGTTCGCCATCATCCGGTTCCCCTTCCTCGAGCTCTTCCTGCGGCGCCTGCGGCGCGGCGGCCTCACCCTGGCCCAGGTCTGCCACGAGTACGAGTTCCGGGAGAGCGGGCACGCCCTCGTCCGCCGGCTGAGCGCCCGCTGGGCGCGCCGGGTCTACCCCTCCTTCGCCGCCATCTTCCTGCACGGCGAGGCCGACCGGGAGCGCTTCCTGCGCCTGTACCCGGTGGACCGCGAGCGCACCCACCTGATCCCCCACGGCAACGAGTTCCTCTTCCCCCGTCTGGTGGACCCCGGGGGCGACCTGCGCGAGCACTACCACCTTCCCGGCGACCGCCCGGTGGCCCTGTTCTTCGGGGGCCTGCGCCCCAGCAAGGGGATCCCCGACCTGCTCGAAGCCTTCGCCCTGGCCCGGGCCGAGGTCGACGCCTCCCTGGTCATCGCCGGCTACCCCGCCTACGGCCTGGACGCCGCCGCCCTGGAAGCCGAAGCCCGGCGCCTCGGCATCGCCGACTCGGTGATCGTCGACGCCCGCTACCTGGCGCTGGAAGAGATCGGCCCGCTGCTGCGCACCGCCACCGTCGCCGTCCTCCCCTACCGGAGCGCCACCGCCTCCGGAGCCCTGCAGGTTGCCTACGCCTTCAGCCGCCCGGTCGTGGCCACCACCGTGGGCGAGCTCCCCGACGCGGTCGACGACGGGGTGACCGGCCTGCTCGTGCCCCCGGCCGATCCCCCCGCCCTGGCCCGGGCACTGGTCAAGTTGCTCTCCGATCCGGACGAAGCACTGCGCATGGGAGCCGAGGGCCGAGCGGCCGCCGAAGGGCGCTACTCATGGGAGCCGATCGCCGCCGCCATCCTCGGCGTGTACCGGCAGGAGGGAGAGCGGAAGTGATCGGGATCGTCTTCTGGGCGGCGGTGGCCCTGGTGGCCTACACCTATGCCGGCTATCCCCTCCTGCTCGCCGCCGTGTCGCGGCTGCGCCCCTCACCCCCCCGGCCCGACTTCACCCCGTCGCTCACGCTGAT
>JALOLI010000288.1 GCA_025456165.1 Acidimicrobiia bacterium
CGGTGGAGCTGGCGGCGGCGGAGTGAAGGCCGCCCGGAAACCCGTTGGATAGGCCCTGGCGTCGTATTAGCGTGAGCTTCGAGATGAACGGGTCGTTCCGCTGCCGCTGTTGCCGCCCCTCGGGGGCCTCTGCCGGCAGGCGAGGGCGGCTGACCTAACTGCACCGATTCTGCCAAGGCACGGCCCGCGGTCCCCGACCCGGGCCTTTTCTTAGGGGGTACGCGAATAGGTCCGCCACAGGGCCGGATACCGCCCGGCTGTGGGCCGGCATCCGGCGAGGGGCGGCGGCCTATTGGCGCACCCCCTTATGAGGGAAGGCACATGGGACGCATCTATCAGGACATCACCCAGATGATCGGCCGCACCCCGCTGGTGGAGCTGCGCCGGATGGCGCCGCCCGGGGGAGCCCGGATCGCGGCCAAGCTGGAGTTCTTCAACCCCCTGTCGAGCGTGAAGGACCGCATCGGGCTGGCCATGGTCGAGGCGGCCGAACGCGACGGGAGCATCGGGCCCGGGGCCACTCTGGTCGAGCCGACCAGCGGCAACACCGGCATTGCTCTCGCCTTCGTGGCCGCGTCCCGGGGCTACCGGCTCGTCGTCACGATGCCGGAGACGACCAGCGTCGAGCGGCGCCGCCTGATGCGCCTGCTGGGGGCGGAACTGGTGCTCACCCCGGGGCCGGAGGGCATGGCGGGGGCCATCACCCGGGCGGAGCAGATCGTGGCGGAGAACCCGGGGGCGGTGATGCTGCAGCAGTTCAAGAACCCGGCCAACCCCGAGGTGCACCGCCGCACCACCGCCGAGGAGATCTGGGAGGACACCGACGGCCTGATCGACATCTTCGTCGGCGGGGTGGGGACCGGCGGCACCATCACCGGGGTCGGGCAGGTGCTCAAGGCCCGGCGCCCGTCGGTGCGCGTCGTGGCCGTGGAGCCCCTCGCCTCACCGGTGCTGTCGGGCGGGGCCAAGGGGCCGCACAAGATCCAGGGCATCGGCGCCGGCTTCGTGCCCGAGGTGCTGGACCGCGCGGTCATCGACGAGATCGTCCCGGTGGCCGACGAAGACGCCTTTCGCATCGCGCGCCTGCTGGCCCGCACCGAGGGGATTCCGGCGGGGATCTCCTCCGGTGCCGCGGTGCACGCCGCCCTGCAGGTCGCGGGGAGGCCGGAGAACGCCGGCAAGCTGCTGGTGGTGCTCCTGCCTTCTTCCGGGGAGCGCTACCTGTCGACCGCCCTGGTCGAGGAACCGGAGGAGGCGAGGCCATGACCGCCGCCCCGCAGACGGCGCTGCGCCGCCCCCGCTTCCACCCGCTGCGCCGCCTGGCCGAGGACGTCCGGGCGGTGCGGGACCGCGACCCGGCGGCCCGCTCCACCCTGGAGGTGGTGCTGCTCTACCCCGGGGTGCACGCCCTGCTCATCCACCGCCTGGCCCATCGCCTGTGGCGGGCGAAGTGGCGGCTCGTGGCCCGGCTCCTCAGCCAGGTGGGGCGGGGCCTGACCGGCATCGAGATCCACCCGGCGGCGATCATCGGCCGCCGCCTGTTCATGGACCACGGCATGGGGATCGTGATCGGTGAGACGGCCGAGATCGGCGACGACGTCACCCTGTACCAGGGCGTGACCCTGGGCGGCACCAGCCTGCAGCGGGTGAAGCGGCACCCCACTCTCATGGACGGGGTCGTGGTGGGGGCCGGAGCCATCATTCTCGGGGCGGTGACGGTGGGGGAGAGGGCCCGCATCGGGGCCGGGGCGGTGGTGGTGCGGGATGTCCCGGCCGGGGCTACGGTCGTCGGCCTCGCCGGGCGGATCATCGACCAGGCCGCCCCCCCTCACCCGGCGATGGACCTGGCCGAGAGCAAGGGCGACCACGCCGTGGCCGTGCTCGAGGTCCTGGTCGACCGGGTCGCCGAACTGGAGGGGCGGATCAACACCTCCAAGGCTCCCTGCCCCCCGGAGGAGGCCCAGGCGGACGGCTCGGGAATCTGAGCCGGGCGGCGGGTGGCCTGCTGGGCCCTACTTGAAGGGCGGCCCGGCCGGGCCGCGGCGGGCGATGGCGTTCCAGACCGTCTCGTAGTGGTCGATGTCGTAGGAGTCGATGTGCTGGAGGACGAACTCCTCCCAGGCCCGGCGCAGCGGGTCGGCGGTCGCGGAGTACATCCACAGGCCGGCGGGGAGGCGGTCGAGGACGGAGCGCAGGCTCATGGGGGTGCTCACCCGGGTGCGGGCGTCGGGAGAGGTGAACGACTCGTTCACCTCGGCGGCCAGGCGGGCGATCGTGCTCACGAAGGCCGGCTTCAGCCCGGGGTAACGCCGGGTGAGCATGGCTTCGATCTGCTCGGCGGTGGGGAAGCGCTTCTCCCAGATGACCCAGCGGTCGGCGAAGGCCTTGTTGAGCGTCTGCGTGCCGGCATAGTCGCGCAGGTCGGTCGGGTTGAGCGTGCCGAAGAGGCGGATGTCGGGCCGGAGGCGAACGGTCTCCCCGGTGGGCAGGTCGAGGGCCTGGTAGCGGTCGAGCAGGCCGTGCAGGGCGAACAGGGTCTCCGCCCCGGCGGCGTTCAGCTCCGACATGTTGATCAGGGCCGGGCCGCGCAGTGCCCGGGTGATGTCGCCGTCCTCCCAGCGGCTCTCGGTGCCGCCCTTGCCGTCGCCGTGGAGCTTGACCGAGCCGATCAGGGTGATGTCGCGCACCTCGCCGGTCAGGGGGATCCGGTAGTAAGGGAGGCCGAGCAGAGCGGCGAACTGCTCCAGGTCGTGGTCCTTGCCGGTCCCCATGTGACCCCGCAACGCCACGTGGAGGGGGGTGTCGGTGACCTTC
>JALOLI010000289.1 GCA_025456165.1 Acidimicrobiia bacterium
AGCCGGGATCCGAGCGAGGCCACAAGCCGGTGTAGAAGTGGTTGAGGATGGCTGCGGTCGTTTGGCCGGCGAGCGCCATGGCCTGGGCGCCGTACTGCGCCATCCCGATCTGATGGCCCCACCCCTGCCCCCTCACCCGCACCGTGATCCCGTCGGCCAGGGTCCTCATGGTGAAGGTGGGGGAGAGAACCGTCTGCGGGTAGCGCTTGCCGTCGGGCCGGTACGCCGGCAGCAGCCACCCGTACAGCGAGGGGCCGTAGGTGTTCATGGCCGACTGGACGCGCCCGGCGGTCACCTCGACGGTCCCGGCCGGGGTCTCAAAGCGGACCCGGTAGGGGCCGCCGCCGGGCCCGGTCACCAGGGTCGACACCGCCGTCACCCCATCGGGCAGGTTGATGCCGCCCCTGGCCAGGATGGCGAGCAACTGGTCGAGGCGCAGTTCGTACGACCAATCGGCGAACGGGGAGTCCTGGGGCGGCACTTCCACCGCCTGCAGGTAGGGGACGGCCGCCCCGCCCCAGACGTCCTGGTTGGAGCGGGTCGTGGCCCCGGCGGTGGAGTGGTACGCCGCCAGGGCCGGGGTGCCCCCGTACAGCAGGATCTTCCCGGCGGTGGCCGCCACCGCCGCCCCCCAACGCGGCCCCCCGTCGACCACCTGGACCCGGCCCGCCCCCAGGTAGACCTGGCAGAGGGCGCTGCCGCAGATGTCGAAGCCGAACTCCGCCATCACCCCCCGGGGCGGGTTGGCCAGCACGTTGGCCAGGTAGGTGCGAGCGGCGATGGCCTGGGCCCGCAGCGCCGCCGGGTGCCAGGAGTAGGGCATCTCGCCGAGGCCCAGCAGGTACTCCTCGGGGGAGAGGCGTTCCACCAGCACCAGGCCGCCCGGGGCGTAGGTCACTTCGATGGGGTGGGTATGCCGCTGGTCGTAGCCGCTGACCGTGTTGGGGAACACCAGGTGGGTGCCGGCCAGCGGCTCCAGGGTGAGGCTCCGGTACCAGCGGGTGTCGCCCAGCGCGTCGAGTGTGCCGGCGTCGGAGACCGTATCGCGCACCAGGACGCCGAGCAGGCGGTCGGCGCCCGGGCCGCCGGCGTAGTCGTCGCTGCCCGCGCCGCCGTCGAGACTGTCGTCTCCGGCCCCGCCGCGCAGGGTGTCGTCGCCCCGGCCGCCTTCCAGGGTGTCGGCCCCGACACCGCCGGCGAGATGATCGGCGCCCGGGCCGCCCAGCAGGCGGTCGTTCCCGGCCCCGTCCACCAGGAGGTCGGCCCCCGGCCCGCCGTCGAGGACGTCGTCGCCCCGGCCCCCGATGACGCGGTCGTCGCCGTCGCCCCCGATGATCCTGTCGTTTCCCGGCCCGCCGCAGATGAGGTCGTCTCCTCCCAGGCCGGAAACCACATCGTCACCGTCGCCGGCCAGGATGACATCGGGCTCGTCGGTGCCGGTCAGGGTGTCGGCCAGGTCGGTGCCGCGGATGGTCACCGGCACTCCCACGCAGGTGGCCGCGTCGAGGGCGCCGGCGGCGGGGATCGCCGCCGCCAGCAGGGCGGTCACCACGACCGGGAGCAGGAAGCGGGGATTCCGCATGGGGCGGGGCCTCACCCGGGCCAGGGTACCCCCGCCACCGGGGAAGGGGGCCCGGCTAGCCGCGGCCGGCCACCTGGACGGTGAAGGTGAACTGCTGGAAGCCGTGGGTCAGGGCGACGGTGGTGCGCCCCGGGCCTACCGCGATGAAGGAGAACTCGTGGTAGGCCACCCTGCCCTGGCCGGCCTCGGAGGGGAAGAAGAGCATGTCGTCGCCGCCGCCGAGGACGGCCGGGTTGGGCGAAACGGTCATCACCCACCCGTCGTCCTCGACACCGGTCAGGGGAAGGCGCGGCACCACTTCGTCGCCGGGGCGGACCCGCAGCACGTTGCCGCTGTCGTTGACGGAGAGGTTGAAGGTGATGGGCGTGGGGGAGGCGGTGGCGATGGGAGCGGTCCCGGCGTCGCTGCCGCAGGCCGTCAGGACGGCAGCGAGCACGGCGGCCAGGGCGGCCGGCACCGACAGGGCTCTCCACCGCGGCATCGATCCTCCCGTTCTGCTCAAAGCCCCCGCCGGTCCTGCCGATGGTGGGCGCAGGAGGAATGATGCTGGCAGTCGTCCACATTCACAAGACGGCGGGGACCACCCTGGCCGGAGTCCTGAAGCACGCCAATGGCGGCACCCACTGCGACGTCCTGGCCGAGGACCCGGAGGCCCCCTTCTTCTCGGCGGAGGACTTGCGCCGCCTGCGGCGTTTCTATCCGCGGCTGCGCAGCATCCTGGGCCACGACGTGCGGGCCTACTCCGACCTCGAGACGGTCGTGCCCGACATCGACTGGGTGGCTTTCCTGCGCGAACCGCTCACCCGCACCGCCTCGCACTACCAGTACGACGTGCAGCGCGGTGGGGTGGACCTGCCCTTCGAGGAGTGGATCACCCACGACGCGGTACGCGACCGCCAGACTCGCATCCTGGCAGGCCCCGGGGGCACGGCCGAGGAGGCCATCGGCCTGCTGGGACGCTTCGCCCTCGTCGGCCTCACCGAGCGCTTCGACGAGTCGCTGGTCATGCTGGGCCGCAAGGTGGGGATCAGGGACCTGCGCTATGCAAGGAAGTGGGTGGCACCCAGCGATGACATCAAGAAGCGCCTGCTGAGCGACCCGGAGACGCGGGAGAGGCTCGTCGCCGTCAACCGCGAGGACCTGGCCGTCTACGAGCACGTGCTGCAGGAGATCTACCCCAAGCAGAAGGCGGAGTACGGCATCGGCCTGGACACCGACGTCGCCTGGTTCCG
>JALOLI010000290.1 GCA_025456165.1 Acidimicrobiia bacterium
CTCGGCGTACACCCGGGCGGCGACCACGTCGTAGAAGTCCCGCTCCACGTGCAGCAGCGGCTCTACGGCCAGCAGCAGGGTGGGGATCTCGTCGCGGTCCACCTGGCGGATCACCAGGGTCTCGCCGCTGGCCACCGTCATGAACTTGGGCGGGTAGGGGGCCAGGGGGCTGTCGATGGGGCGCAGGATCTTCTCTAGGTCGACACCCATTTGTCGGGTTCCTCCCTTCGGGCGACGGCCAGCGCCACCCGCTCGGCGGTGATGGGCATTTCGTTGAAGCGGATGCCGACCGCATCCTCCACGGCGTCGGCCACCATGGGGGCGGCGGCGATCATGGTGTGCTCTCCCATTCCCCGGGCCCCGAAGGGGCCATCGGGCTGGGGCACCTCGACGATGATCGGCACGACCTCGTCGGGGATGTCGTGGGCGGTGGGGATCTTGTAGTCGGTGAAGTTGGGGTTGAGCAGGCGGCCGCCCTCGTCGAAGCGCATGTCCTCGTAGAGGACGGTGGCCAGGCCCTGCAGCAGGCCCCCGGTCATCTGCCCTTCGACCAGGGACGGGTTCAGGGCCTTACCCACGTCCACCGCCAGGGCCGCCTTGCGGACCAGCATCTTCCCGGTCTCCGGGTCGACCTCCAGGATGATCCCGGCGGCCCCCACCGTGTAGTGGACGTTGGGGTGGCCCCCCTGGCCGGTGGCCGGGTCGGCGTGGGTGGAGGAGAACTCGGGCATGAACATGCCGCTCCCCACGATGGGCCCACCGCGGAAGGTGCCATCGGGGGTCTCGATGCCGGCCACAACGAAGTCGCGCAGCGGCAGGGAGAAGTCGGGGTCGGTGTCGCAGCGGACGCACTCGTCTTCCAGGTAGAGCGACCCCTCCTCCAGGCCGTGGGCGGCGTGGACCACCTGGAAGATCTTGTCCCGGGCCTCGAGCGCCGCCGCCCGGACCGCGTTGCCGCAGGACCAGGTGACGTGGCTGGCCACCGTCTGCCACTCGTAGGGGTTGCGGTCGGTGTCGGGGGTCTCCACCCGCACCTTGTCGGGCGGGACGGCCAGCACTTCGGCCACCACCTGGGCCATCACCGTCAGGTAGCCCTGGCCCAGTTCCATGCCGGAGACGGTGACGTTGACGCTGCCGTCCTCGTTGAACTTGAGGAAGGAGGCCGACGAGGCGTTGGGCGGCATGGCCGGGGCCTTCCAGAAGAGGGCCAGGCCCTTGCCCACCTTGCGGCCCGGCTCCTGCGGGGCCTCCTCCTCGCCCCAGGCGATGGCCGCCGCCACCTTGTCGATGGCCTCGTGCAGGCCGGAGGGGTTCATGTGGGCGCCGTAGGGGAGCAGGTCGCCCTCGACTATGGCGTTGCGCCGGCGGAACTCCACCGGGTCCATCCCGATGGCCCGGGCGAGGCGGGTCATGTGGGCTTCGAGGCCGAACATGAACTCGGAGTAGCCGAAGCCGCGGTAGGGCCCGCCGGGGGGCAGGTTGGTGTAGACGCACACCGACTCCAGGGCGATGGCCGGGATGCGGTAGGGGCCGGTGGCGGAGAGGCCGGCGGCGTTGACCACGTTGGCCCCGTACTCGACGTAGGCCCCGGCGTCGAAGAACAGGTGGTGCTCCAGCGCGGTGATCGTCCCGTCGCGCCGTGCCCCCACCTTCAGGCGAGCCACCAACCCCTGGCGCTGGTAGGTGTTGTAGAACTCCTGCTCCCGGGTCCAGCGCAGCTTCACCGGGTGGCCTCGCACCGCGGTGGCCAGCACCGCCCCCAGGATCTCCATGCTCACCCCGGCCTTACCCCCGAAGCCGCCGCCCACGTAGGGGGTGACCACCCGGATGTCCTGGTGGGACAGGCCCAGTGGCTCCAGCGCCTGGGCGAAGACGTGGCGCTGGGTGTAGGGCGACTGGGAGGCGGCCCACACGGTGAGGCGCCCGGCGTGGTCCTGCCGGGCCACCACCACATGAGGCTCGATGGCGCAGTGGGCGTAGCGGGGCACCCGGTAGGTGTCTTCCAGCACCACGTCGGCCGCGACGAAGCCGGCTTCCAGGTCGCCCCGGATGGTGCGCCGGCGGTGGGCCACGTTGGTCCCCGGCTCGGGGAAGAACCAGGGCACGTGGGGGTAGTCGCCCAGGCCGGGATGGAGGAGGGGGGCTTCCGTGGCCAGGGCCTCCAGGGGGTCGAACACGGCGCGCCGCTCCTGATACTCCACCCGCACCAGGCGAGCGGCCTCCCGTGCGGTGTGCGGGTCTCGGGCGACTACCGCCGCCACCTGCTCGCCCACGAACCGCACCACGTCGCGGGCGAAGACCTGGCGGTCCTGCATGTAGAGGCCGAAGGTGAACGGGAAGTCGGCTCCGGTCACCACCTTGACCACCCCGGGCAGCGCCGCGGCCGCGGTGGTGTCGATGCTCACGATGCGGGCGTGGGCATGGGGGCTCTCCACGATGGCGGCGTGCAGCAGGTCGGGCCCGAAGTCCATGTCGTCCACGAAGACCGCCGCCCCGGTCACCTTGTCGAGGCCGTCGATGCGCACCTCGGGGCGACCCACGTGGTGGAGCTCTTCCATGGCGTTGGCCCGGTCGGCCCGGCCCACGGTGCCGCTCATGGCCCCTCCCCGGCGGCCACGATGGCCTGGATGATCGGCTCGTAGCCGGTGCAGCGGCAGAGGTTCCCGGCGATGGCCTCCTGCACCTGGTGGCGGGTGGGGTGGGGGTGCTCGGCAAGCAACTCCACCGCCGAGAGCACCACGCCGGGGGCGCAGAAGCCGCACTGGAAGGAGTTGTGCTCCAGCAGGGCGCGCTG
>JALOLI010000291.1 GCA_025456165.1 Acidimicrobiia bacterium
ATCCCGCTCCCGCGGGCGAGTGGCGGAATTGGCAGACGCGCAGGATTCAGGTTCCTGTGGGCGCAAGCCTGTGGGGGTTCGAGTCCCCCCTCGCCCACCATCTTCGAGAGGCCGACCGGTCGCCGCCTTCCCGGCGGCGACTTCGCGTGTGGGGTGCTCCGCCTCTCTCATGCAGGTGGGAGAGGCGCGCCCGGCGTCGGCCGGCCGTGGTGAGGGCAAGACGCAACACGAGACATGTCGCTCCCCCGGTCCTCTCCCGGCAAGCCGGGAGAGGACCGGGCGCTTCTCGCCCACCGTGCCCACCCCGGTAGGCTTGCGTCCGATCGGCGGCCGGCCGCGCGGAGTGGGCGGGAGCCGGTCACCCCTCGGCCTACCGAGAGGCTTCCCCACATGTCCTACCAGCAAGTGCGCCGGCGGCGCCGGCGCCGAATCCTCGTGGTGCTGGTCGTCCTGATCGTGATCGCGGCGGTGGCCTACGCCGTGACCCGGCTGCAGTCGGAACGGCAACAGCGCCGGGAGTACCTCGATCGGGCCCTGGAGTTCGCCGAGGCCGAGGCCGACCTGGCGGCTCGACTGGCCGACATGGTGCTGCGCCTCGAGCAGGTCGGCCGTCCGGTGATGGTGTCCACTCTCGACGATCTGCAGCAGGGGACTGCCGAAGTGGCCCGCGACCTGGAGGCCCTCCAGGCGCCGCCCGGCGATATGGGGCCGGAGGAGCGCTACCTGGCCATTGCCGCCACCCGCTGGCGCGACGGCATCAGCCGGGTGCGGCTGGGGCTCATCGGCCTCAGCGAGGCGGCTATGGACGAGGATTCCCGCGACCTGCTGCAACTGGGGCTGATCGACCTGCGGGTGGGCGACACCGCCTTTGCTGCCTTTTTGGAGGGGCTCGACCCGGAGGAGCTGGCCTCGCTCGGGCTGGAGTTCCCCGCGTTGGCCTTCGTGCCGGCCGGAGGAGAGACCCTGTTCGATGCCGCCGGCCTGGCGGAGCGCCTGATCCTCTCCCCGGGGCTCACCGTGCTGGAGGACCTGGCCGTGGCCGATCTGCGCCTCGACCCCGAGCCGGTGGGAATCCAGGTGGGCCTGCCGGTGATCCCGGTGTCGGAGAGCCTCAACGCCGATGTCACGGTGACCAACCGGGGCACGGTGCGGGCCGTGGCCGTCACGGTGATCCTGGAGCTCATCTCCTACCCCGCCACGATCGAGACCTTCGAGCAGGAGATCGCGGTCCTGGAGCCCGGGGCGGCGACGACGCTGTCCTTCGCCGGCCTGCCCGCCGCGCCGGGGAATCTCTACGAGATACTGGTCTCGCTGGGGGGCGAAGACGACAATCCCTCCAACGACAGTATCTCCTTCACCTTCCTCAGGAACACCGACGCATGATGGCGCAGATCGCTCTCGGGGTGGCCGCGCTGGCGGTGGTGGCGGCCGTGGCCCTGGCGGTGCGGGTGAGCCGGCTGCAGCAGCGGCTGGCGGTGCTCCCCGAAGACGGGGGCATCTTCGAGGCCCTGCGCCGTCTCGACGCCGATCTTGCCGCCAACGAGGAGGCCGTGGCCGCCCTGCGGCCGGTGGTGCAGTCGCTCCACGAGCGCCTGCCGGGGGCCATCTGCCACACCGGGGTGGTGGCCTTCGACGCCAGCGGCGACCTGGCCGGGGGTCTGTCGCGCTCGATCGCCTTGATGAACGAGCGCCGCGACGGGCTGGTGTTCACCGTGCTGGCGCTTCGCTCCGAGCACATCTTCTACGTCAAGATGCTGCGGGGCGGCCGGGGGGTCGAGCAGCTCTCCCCCGAGGAGCAGCAGGCGATCGCCCGGGCGCTGGCGGGCTGAGCCCGGCGGGCCGGGCGGCCGGGCCGGGTTGCCTACCATGGGCGTCGTGATCGACCTCGAGTTGTTGCGCCGCGACCCCGCCGCCCTGGCCGCCGCCCTGGCCCGCCGCCATCTCCAGTTGGACGTAGCCGAACTGGGCGCCCTGGATCGCCGCCGTCGCGAGGCCCGGGCCCGCGCCGAGGAGCATCGCGCCGCCCAGAAGCGCTCCGGCAAGGAGATCGCCGGACTGAAGGGGGAGGCCAAGGAGGCGGCCATCACGGCCGCGGCCCGCCTGGCCGAGGACTACAAGGCCGCCCTGGCCGAGGCCGAGGCCCTCGACGCCGCCTTCGACGAGGTGTGGCGCACCGTGCCGAACCCGCCGCATGCCTCCGTCCCCGACGGCCTGTCGGAGGCGGACAACGTCGAGGTGAAGCGCTGGGGGGATGTCCCCGACTTCGGGTTCCCGGCGCGCGACCACCTCGACCTGGGGGAGGCCCTGGGGATCATCGACACCAACCGCGGCGCCAAGGTCTCCGGGGCCCGCTTCGCCTACCTGAAGGGCGCCGCCGCGCTCATGGAGATCGCCCTCATCCACTACGCCATGGAGCGCCTGGGCGCCGCCGGCTTCACCCCGGTGATCACCCCGGTCATGGTCCGCGACGAGGCTCTCTACGGCACGGGGTTCTTCCCGGGAGCCCGCGAACAGGTCTACGCCGTGGGGTGGAGCGCCGCCGAAGGCGGGACGGTTGAAGCCGACGGCCTCTACCTGGTGGGGACCGCCGAGGTGCCCCTGGCCGCCCAGCACACCGACGAGATCCTCGACGCGGCCGTGCTGCCTCTCCGCTATGCCGGGTTCTCCACCTGCTTCCGCCGGGAGGCCGGCACCTACGGCAAGGACATGCGGGGCATCTTCCGGGTGCACCAGTTCGACAAGGTGGAGATGTTCTCCTTCTGCCCCCCGGAGCGCTCCTGG
>JALOLI010000292.1 GCA_025456165.1 Acidimicrobiia bacterium
AACAGGACGCGCAGATCGGCAGTGGAATCCACGGGGCGAGTCATCGGCGCGTCGGCCCGTGGGGATGAGGGGATCGGCCCGGCACGGGAGCGGGGCGCGCTTCTATAGTCCGCGCGATCCATCTAGTCGGAGGGAGAGAGAGTGAAGATCTTCAAGGAGTTCAAGGACTTCATCACCAAGGGCAACCTGATCGACCTGGCCGTCGCCTTCATCATTGCGGGCGCCTTCGCCGCGGTCATCGGCGGCCTGGTCAACTTCCTGATCATGCCGTTGATTGCGGTCATCGTCGGCCAGCCGTCGTTCGACAGCCTGACGTTCACCCTGAACGACGCGGTCATCCCCTACGGGTCGTTCATCACCGTGCTGGTGAACTTCCTGCTGGTGGCGGCGGCGGTGTTCTTCTTCATCGTCAGGCCCTACAGCATGTGGAAGGCGCGCCAGGCCAAGGCCGTGGAGGCCGCTCCGGCGGCGGCTCCGGAGCCGGCCGAAGAGATCGTCCTGCTGCGCCAGATCCGCGACCAACTGACGATCACCAACCGCTAGGAGCAGACGCGGTTCTGATCCCCCTCTCGGCCATTTCGGCCGGGAGGGGGCCGGGGGGAGGGCAAGGGCGCGACGCAGGCCATGTTGCTTCTTGCCCTCTCCGCTGCGCCGCAAGCGGCTCCGCGCCTCTCCCGCAGCCGCGGGAGAGGCAGAACCAGCCCTCTTCGCTGCGGCCGCCTGGCGGCGGCTCGCGGCCCCCTCTCCCGCGTGAGCGGGAGAGGGCGGGGGGTGAGGGCTTCCTGGTCCCGCGTGAGCGGGTGAGGGCGGGGGGTGAGGGCTTGCTGGTCCCGGCACAGCGGGGAGAGGCCGTTTAGCGTTGGCCCATGCCGCGTGACGAACGCAGCGAGCGGTTGGCTGAGGCCATCCGGCGCCGGGTGGCGCAAGGGATCGTCGGGGCGATGAAGCGCGACGACCGGAGCCTGCGGCGCCTGCGCGAACTGGGACTCATCGACGACGCCTGGCTGGCCGACCCCGGGGCGGACCCCATGGACCTGCTGCGCCGGCTGCAGCGACGGGCCCGGGAGATCCGGGAGCGGCCCTCGCTCCTCGGGGACCTCGGGGTGGGCTCGGTCGACGTACTGTGCTGCGAGAGCGAGAACCGCGGCCCCGGGGCGCTCCCGGACGGGCCCGATCTGACGGTGGCCTTCACCGATCTCGAGGGCTTCACCCACTTCACCCGGCAGCAGGGGGACCGCGAAGCGAGCCGGCTGCTGGAGGCCCACTACGCCGCAGTGGACGACCTGGTGGCCGGACGGGGCGGCCGAGTGATCAAGCGCCTGGGCGACGGCCACCTGCTCACCTTCCCGCAACCGCGGGCGGCAGTGCTGGCCGGCCTGGACCTTTTGGAGGCGCCGCCGGGCCCGTTGCGCCTCCGGGTGGGAGAGCACGCCGGGAGCGTGGTGGTCATGGGTGAGGATGTGCTCGGGCACGTGGTCAATGTGGCCTCCCGGGTGGTGGGGGCGGCGACGGGAGGGCAGGCCCTGGTGACCGCCGAGGTGCGCGATCGGGCCGGCGCGGTGCCGCGGGTGGAGTTCGGGGAGGTGCGGCCGACTCTGCTGAAAGGCATCGAGGAGCCGGTCCCGGTGTGCGAGGTGAAGCGGGGGTAGGGGCGCGACCTTCTTGCGAAGGGGCTGCGGCTGTTCGGCTACCCCCTCTGCTCGGGCCTGCGGCCCTCGCGTCTCCCCCGCAGCCGCGGGGGAGACACCTGAGGCCCTTGGCTCTCTCGCAGGCGCGGGGGAGACATCACGGCCCGAACAACTCGTCGAGGTCGGGGCGCAGCAGGTCGGGGAGGTGGCGGGTGACCCGGGCCTGGGTGGGGCGCGGCACCGTTCCCGCCCGGAAGCGCTGCTCCGACTCCCCGAGGAGGCGCCGCAGGCGGGTCACCTGCTTCTCCAGGCGAGCGATCTCCTCGCGCATCTCCAGGATGCGCTTGACCCCCTCGATGTTGATGCCGTCGGCGGTGAGCTCCTGGATGAGGCCGAGGCGCTCCAGGTCGGCCGCCGAGTAGCGCCGGGTGCCCCCGGCGGTGCGGTAGGGGTTGAGCAGGCCGCGGCGCTCGTAGATGCGCAGCGTCTGGGGGTGGATGCCGGCCAGGTCGGCGGCCACCGAGATGATGTAGACGGCGTCGCGGCGTTCGTCGGCCATGGTCACACTCCCAGGTGGGCTCGGGGGTTCTGCCCGGACTCCTCGGTCCGCAGTTGCTCGAGGAGGGCGCGGGCCTGATCGGACAGGTGGTCGGGCACGGTGACCTCGACGGTCACCAGCAGGTCGCCGGTGCCCTCGGCGGTGGCCACCCCCTTGCTCTTGACCCGGAAGGTGCGCCCGTTGGCGGTGCCCGCAGGCACCCGCAGGGTGACCTTGCCGTCGAGGGTGGGGACGGCGATGTCGGCGCCCAGGGCGGCCTCGGTGAAGGCCAGGGGGACGTGCACTTTGAGGTCCCGCCCGGAGCGGGCGAACAAGGGATGGCTCGCGGCGTGGATGCGGACGTACAGATCGCCGGCGGGGCCGCCCTGGCCGCCGGGCTGGCCCTGGCCGCGCAGGCGGATACGGCTGCCGTCGTTCACCCCCGCGGGGATCTTCACAGTTACCTGGCGGCGGCCTTCAGGGCCTTCCACGGCCAGGATGCGGGTGGCACCCTGGACGGCTTCGTGGAAGGAGAGGCTCACCTCGGCCTCGATGTCGCCGCCGCGCCTCGGGCCGCGGCGCCCGGCGCCCCGGGCCCCGCCCCGGGG
>JALOLI010000293.1 GCA_025456165.1 Acidimicrobiia bacterium
GTGGCTACTACCACTACCACCACCGCGCCGGTGGTCGCCACCGCCTACACCGCGTGGATCGAGGCCTACGGGGCCGTGGGTGAGTGCGTCGACGTCGACTACAACGCCGCCCGCGACGACATCGACTACTCCATCCTGCCGACCGTGGTCGACTGCGCCGCCGCCCACGACAACGAGGTCTTCTACGCGGGCGAGTACCCGGCCGAGGCCGGCGCCGCCTACCCCGACGGCGACACCTTCTGGCAGGTGACCTTCACGGAGACCTGCGCCGCCGTGTTCGCCGAGCACCTCGGCGGCACCTTCCCCGAGGTGGCGCTGGGCACCTGGGTGAACTGGCCGCTCGAGGACGCCTGGGAGGCGGGGGAGCGCACCTTCACCTGCGCCTTCACCTCGCTCGACAACCAGGCCGACGACATCCCGCTGTTCGGGGTGGCGACTCCGGCCACTGTCGCCTTCCCCGGCCAGGCCCTGGCGGTGATCGCCGAGTTCAACGAAACCGATATGTGGCTGTACGAGTGGGCCGCCGACGGGTCGGTGACCGAGACCAACATCACCATGGACCGCTCCGACCTGGAGGAGGCCCTGCAGGCCCCGGGTTGGTCCCCCGACGGGACGGTCCTGGTCTACGCCGCCGCCGCCCCGGGGGAGGAGACCGATCTGTACGCCGTCGACGTGGCTACCGGCGAGCAGGTGCAACTGACCGACACCCCGGGCCCCGAGGGCGGCCCGGAGGTTTCGCCGGACGGCGCGTTGGTCCTCTTCGCCGCCATCGGCGAGGCCGATGAATGGGATCTGTTCCTTCTGGACGTCGACACGTTCGAAGTGACCCAGCTGACCGACAGCCCCGACCGTGAGGCCTCTGCCGACTGGTCGCCCGACGGCAGCCAGATCGTCTACCGCCGCCAGACCGGCGGGCAGAGCGACATCTGGATCATGAACGCCGACGGCAGCGACCAGCGGTTCCTGGTGGGCAGCGACGGCGACGAGTTCGACCCCGCCTGGTCGCCCGACGGCACGCGCATCGCCTTCATCTCAGACGTCGACGGTGACTTCGAGATCTGGGTGACCCCGGTCGAGGGTGCGGGGGCGACCCGGCTGACTTTCGAGGCTTCCGACGACGAGTACCCGGCGTGGAGCCCCGACTCGCAGTACATCGTGTTCAACTCGAACCGCTACGGGTATCAGGGCCTGTTCGTCATGGCCGCCGATGGGTCCGGCCTGTCGCCGCTGCTGTGGGACTACCCGGCGGGGTTCGCCGCGTTCGCGCCCGCCCGGTAGGGGCCGGGTGCGACCCGAGGAGGTGTGCCCCAGTGGGTGGGGGCGCACCTCCTCCCCTTTCTGGCCTCTCCCGGCTTGACAGGGAGAGGCGCGCAGGCCGCCGTCAGGCGGGCGTAGCGGAGAGGTCAGATGGCAGCGAAGCCCGTGTCGCGCTCTTGCCCTCTCTCCGACCCTCGCCCGCTGAAGCGGGAGAGGGAGTCAGCCCGCCGCCCGCAACACCGTGCAGGCCCGCAGCGTCACCCACTTCGACGGCTTGCCCTGCGCCTCAATGGGCACGGTGGTCTTCCCCTGGTAGGCGTAGCGGTTGGCCCAACGGCCCCGGGCGTCTTGCCGGCCGGCCAGCCAGGCAAGAGAGGGCTCCAGGCGAGGATCCCGGGCGTGCCCCACGTCGGCGAGCGCCTCGAGCACCTGGAGCACGTCGGCCACATAACCCGAGGGGAAGCCGAGCTTGAACCAGGAGGACGACGGCCTGGTATTCCCCCAGCCCATGGGGTAGTCGGCGACCGACGGGTCGCGGGACAAGAGGAACTCCACACCCAGGGCGATGGCCCGTTTCACCCGGGCGGTGCGACGGCGGGGTGGGATGGCCGCCAGGGCTCGCATCTCCTTCGCCGCCCCCCAGGCGCAGGGTAAGTCCTCGTTGACCCCGCAGACGAAACCCGGGCCCGGGGTGTAGGCGTACCAGCGCTCCACGCCCTCGCCGGTGATCGTCCGGGCGGCCCAGTCGACGGCGGCCTGCACCCGGGGGTCGTCGAGGTGGCCGAAGGCGACGAGAGCGCGGGTCAGGTTCCCGTTCAGGCAGTGGAGGACGCTGGATGGCGGCGGGTTCCGCTCTATGTGCGATCCCGAGCACCCGAAGCCACCGGTGGTCGCCGTGGTGTGGTCCAGCACATAGCGGCAGGTGGTCTGGATGCGCTCGTCGGCGGGGTCGGCCCCCAACTGCTCGAGGAACATGAGGTTCCACACGGTCCCGGAGTACTTGGGGGCGTAGCCGGGCCCGGGCTTCACCCAGAAGCCGCGGGGGTCCATGGCGTCGAGGATGCCCTTGATCGGATCGACCCGGAGCGCCTGGGCTCGAACCGCAACGACCTCGGGGTCGGTAGGTGCCTTGCCGATGAGGCGCACCAGGGTGGCCGCCCGCACGGCCGGGGTCGACTCCTCCAGGAGCCAGGGCCGGGGGTCATCCTTCAGGAGGCGGAGCCAGGCGTCGGGCACGGCGGATCCTCCCTCACCCCAGGGCCACGTCGAGGATCATCATCACCATGAACCCGACGATGGTGGCCACGGTGGCCACATCCTCGTTGTTGTTGCGCTGCGACTCGGGGATCAACTCCTCGATGACCACGTAGATCATGGCCCCGGCGGCGAAGGCCAGGGCGTAGGGGAGCAGGGGCCGGAACGCCACCACCGCCGCCGCCCCGATGACGGCGGCGATCGGTTCCACCACGGCCGACAACTGGCCGAACCAGAACGAGCGGAAGCGCGA
>JALOLI010000294.1 GCA_025456165.1 Acidimicrobiia bacterium
GGGCAGACCGGCCTGGGCGGCCAGGGCGGTGAAAGCCAGCTTGTCCATCCCCAAGTAGGCGCCCACCAGGCTGGGCCCGGTGTAGGCCAGGCCGGCCAGGTCGAACGCCGCCTGGATGGTCCCATCCTCGCCGGGGCCGCCGTGGCAGCAGTTCACCACCACGTCGAGGGGCAGCGGCTTGTGCTTGCGGGTGAACCCGCCCTCGGGTCCGGCCACCAGTTCGAGAGGGGTGGCCCCGCGGGGCACCCCCTCGGCGAAGCCCGCGGCCTCCAGGCCGGGGTCGACGGCGTAGAACTCCCCGGCCTTGGACCAGTACAGGGCGGTGACTTCCTTGACCGCCTGGGCGAGGGAGCGGGTGGCCTGGAGGCCGGTCAGGATGCTGATGTCGTGCTCCGGGGAGGGCCCCCCGAATAGCACCGCCGGCCTGAGATCGCGCGGGATGGTCATACCCGGGATGTTACGGCAGGCGATCGGGCCTACCGGGCGGGATCACGGGTAGTGGTCGGGCAGGTCGTTCTCGTAGAGGACGCCGTCGCCTTCACCCAGGTTGGTCGCGATCCAGGCCACCGCCTCCGGCCGGTGCCGCACGGCGCTCACCCGGGCCCGGCCGCCGCGCCCCCCGGCGAGCAGCGCCCGCCGGTTGGTCCGGCCCACCACGATGAGGTCGTCGACCCGCCCGGCGACGAAGGCGGCCAGAGCCCGGTTCTCGGCCGTCTGGGTGGGGCCCAGCTCCACCATCCCCGGGGTGACCACCACGGTGCGCCCGGGTGCCGCCGCCGCCAGGCGCTCCACCGCCGCCCGCGCCCCGGCCGGGTTCGAGTTGTAGGTGTCGTCGATGATCAGCACCCCGGAGTCGCTGCGCCCCTGCACCCCGCGGTGCCGGGGCCGGGGCAGACTCCCCAGGCGCTCGCCGAGACGGGCCGCGGGCACCCCGAGGGCGTGGGCGATGCCGGCGGCGCAGGCCACGTTGATGGGGAACACCTCCCCGGCCGATAGGCGCCCCGCTTCCTCGCCGCCGACCCGCAAGACCAGATCGTCGCCGTCGGCCAGCACGCTCACCTCGGCGTCGGCCGAGACTGCCGAGCAGCGCACCACCCGCAGCCCGGGCCGCGCCTCCACCTCCTGCCGCACCAGGGGGTTGTCCCAGTTGACCACGGCGACCCGGGCCCCGCTGAAGATCTCGGCCTTGGCGCGGGCGATGGCCTCCACCGACCCGAAGCGCTCCAAGTGCACCGGGCCCACCGCGGTGATCACCGCCACTTCGGGAGGGATCCACCGGCACATTTCGGCGATCTCCCCCGGGCCGTAGGTGCCCATCTCGGCGATCAGCACCTGCACCCCGGCGTCGAGGCCCTCGTTGATCGCCCGGGCCAAACCGAGGCGGTTGTTGAACGAGGCGGGAGAGGCCACCACGTGGCGGCTGCCGGCGAGCAGGTGGCGGGCGTACTCCTTGGTGGTGGTCTTCCCGAACGATCCCGTTATGGCCACCACGGTGGGAGCGGCGGCTTGCAGACGGCGGGCCGCCCGGTCCACGAAGCCCCGGCTGAGGCGCCGCTCGATGGGAGCGGTGACGGCCAGGCCCAGCTCGACCGCCTGGGGCATGAGCAGGGCCGCGGCCACCGCACCTCCGGTGAACGACCCCAGCCCGAAGCCGGCCGCAGCCACTCCGGCGAACGGCACGGCGGCGGCCGCGGCCAGGCGCCGCAGTCGCGGCGTCCAGGCCAGCTTCGCCGTCCTCCCCCGCAAGCCCAGGCCGATGGGCCAGGCCAGCAGGCCCGCGGCGGCGGGCACGGCGGCGTAGGGCCACCACGGCGCGGCCAGGGCCGACGCCGCGGTCGCCAGGCCGAGGGCCAGGTTCACGGCGGAGGAGCGCAGCCAGCGCCCTTCGAACCGGGACACCGACCGGGCGATGTAGTGCTCGCGCTGGCCGACGCGCAGCCAGCGCAGCGCGGCGACCGCCGCGGCGGCCAGCAGCAGCCAGGGAGCGGCGACGGCCACTAAGGCTCCCCCACCGCGCCGGGGAGGTGCGCCCGGATCGCGTCGGCCAGCGCCTCAGGAGCCTGGGCGAGGGCGTCGTGGCCCACCCCGGGGAGCAGGGTCAGCCGGGCGGCGGGGATCAGGGTCAGCGCCCGGGTGGCCACCGGCGGCGGCACCACCCGGTCGTCCTCCCCCCAGACCAGCTCGACCGGACACGCCAGAGCGGCCAACTCCCGCTCGTAGGACTCCCCCACCACGGTGACCAGCACCCGGCGCATCACTCCCGAAGCGGCCCGGTAGTCGGCCGACCCGTAGCGGCGCCGGGCCTCCTCCAGAGTGCGCTCGGGAACCAGGCGCAGGCGCCGGGCGAGCCGGATGGCCCGGAAGCGCACCGATACTCGTGCCCGCGCCCCCGCCAGGCGCACCAGGGGCACCCCGGCCAGGACGAGGGCCGTCACCTTGTCGGGGCGCCGCACCGCCAGATGCACCGCCACCCGTCCGCCGAAGGAGTGGCCGGCCACCACCACCGGCCCGGCGAAGGCCTCGAGCGCCGGTTCCACCAGGGCGGCATACCCGGCGGCCCCCATAGGAAGGACGGGAGCGGGAGTGGCGCCGAAGCCAGGCAGGTCGAGGGCCAGGCCCCCGGTGGTGGCGAGCACCCCGGCCCAGTCGCGCCGGTCCCTCCCCCAGCCGTGGAGCGCCAGCACGGGGGTCTCGCCGCCGAAGCGCTCCCCGAAGAGGCCGCCGATCAGTTCCAGAGGCATCGAGTCTCC